>JAEUNN010000085.1 GCA_016791085.1 Rhodocyclaceae bacterium
TTTCGCGAGCGGCGCGGGATCGCGCATCAAGTCCTGCACGTTGCGGCCCAGTTCGGCAAGGATGCGTGTTGCCAGCGGGTAAGCTTCGGGGTGCACGGACGATGCGTCGAGCGGGTTGTCTCCGTCGGCGATGCGCAGGAAGCCCGCTGCGAGCACGAAAGTTTTTTCGCCCAGGCGTGGCACGTCGCGCAAGGCCGCGCGGGTACGG
Organism: Rhodocyclaceae bacterium; assembly: GCA_016791085.1. Classification (GTDB taxonomy): domain Bacteria; phylum Pseudomonadota; class Gammaproteobacteria; order Burkholderiales; family Rhodocyclaceae; genus JAEUNM01. The sequence goes on from JAEUNN010000085.1 coordinate 209, forward strand.
AACGGGCCGTGGGTATCCCGGTGCGCCACGATATTCGCGGCGATGCCGCCATTTAGCCCGGACACGCGGGTAAGCAGCGCCGGGCTGGCGGTATTCACGTCCACGCCCACGGCATTGACGCAATCTTCCACCACGGCGTCCAGCGCACGGCCCAGCCGCGCTTGCGATACGTCGTGCTGGTACTGGCCCACCCCTATGGCTTTGGGTTCTATCTTCACAAGTTCCGCCAGCGGGTCCTGCAGGCGGCGCGCGATCGACACCGCGCCGCGCAAACTGACATCCAGTTCGGGAAATTCGCGCGATGCCAGTTCCGAGGCCGAATAGACCGACGCGCCGGCTTCGGATACCACGATTTTCGCGAGCTTCAGTTCCGGATGGCGGCTCATCAGATCGGCCGCGAGCTTGTCGGTTTCGCGGCTTGCCGTGCCGTTACCTATGGCGATCAATTCGACCGCGTGGCGCTTTGCCAGGCCGGCCAGCACATGTATCGATCCGTCCCAGTCGCGCCGAGGTTCATGCGGATAGATCGTGGCGGTATCCACGAGCTTGCCGGTGCGGTCGATCACGGCGACTTTCACGCCGGTACGCAAGCCCGGGTCCAGACCCAGCGTGGGCCGCGCGCCGGCCGGTGCGGCCAGCAACAAATCCTTGAGGTTGTGCGCGAACACGCGTATGGCTTCTTCTTCGGCGCGCGCGCGCAGGTCGCCGATCAGCTCGAGTTCCAGATGTTGCGACAGTTTGACCTGCCAGGCCCAGCGCACGGTGTCGGCGAGCCAGCGGTCGGCCGGCCGGCTTTCGTCGCGTATGCCGAAATGCACAGCGATGCGGCGCTCCGCGGAACCCGGTCGCGGCGGCTCGGGCTCCAGTTCTTCGGGCAGCTTGAGGGCGAGCTTCAGCACGCCTTCATTGCGTCCGCGCAACATGGCCAGCGCGCGGTGCGAGGGCACCACGGCCCAGGATTCGACGAAATCGAAATAGTCGCGGAATTTCGCGCCTTCGGTTTCTTTGCCTTCAACCACCGCGGCGACCAGTTTGCCCTTCTCTTCGAGCATGGCGCGCAATTCGGCCAGCACCTTGGGGTGTTCGCTCATGCGCTCGACCAGTATTTGGCGCGCGCCGTCCAGCGCGGCATTCGTGTCGGCCACGCCCAGATCGGCATTCACGTATTCGGCCGCCGCCGCCAGCGGGTCCAGGCGCGCATCGGCGAGCAACGCATCGGCCAGCGGCTCGAGGCCCGCTTCGCGCGCAATTTGCGCGCGCGCGCGGCGCTTGGGTTTGTAGGGCAGGTACAAATCTTCGAGTTCGGATTTGCTTTCTGCGGCATCGATGAGGCGGCGCAATTCCGGCGTCAGTTTGCCCTGTTCTTCTATCGAAGCCAGGATGACGCCGCGGCGCTCTTCGCGCTCGCGCAGGTAGGCGAGGCGTTCTTCCAGCAGGCGCAGCTGCACGTCGTCGAGGCCGCCAGTCAATTCCTTGCGATAGCGTGCGATGAACGGCACGGTAGCGCCTTCGTCGAGCAGGCCGACCGCGGCCTGGACCTGTTCGGGATTGGCGGAAATGTCCTGCGCCAGGGTGGCGAGGATGCGGGTTTGGGCGGTGTGGACCATGCGCTCAATCAGACTTGCGGGGAGGGGGCGAACTTTGCACCAGCGGCTGCCCGGGCGCAAGCGCCGCGCGCCGCGGCGCGCCGGGTGGCGCGCGCGGCAAACTTGCGATCAGCGATTGAGCAGGGCGGCGAGGCGGCGCCGGTATTCACGCACGGCGTCGTGATCCGACCCGAGCAGGTTGAACAATTCGACCATGGTACGGCGCGCGCCATCGTCGCGAAAACTGCGGTCGGCGCTCACCACGGCCAGCAATTGTTCGAAAGCTGCCGCGTAATCCTGTTTGAGGACGCAAATTTCGGCCAGCTTCATGCGCAGGTCGAGGTCGTCCGGGTCCGCCTCCAGGCGTGCCGCGTAGTCGGCCTCCTGGTCCGCCGCCAGTCCGCTCGCGGCGAGCCGCAGCCGCAGCCGCAGCGCATCGACGCGCGCGCCATCCTGGGCGTGGTCGGCCAGTGCGTCGAGCATTTTTTCGGCGTCTTCGCGATCGTCGACATTGATGAGCAATTCGATCAGATCCAGCCGCGCGGCTTCGTTATTCGGGTCCAGCGCGATCGCTTCCGTGAGCAGCGCGTGTGCGGCGGCGCTATCGCCGTCGGCATGCGCCTGCGCGGCGCGGCCGCGCAAAGGCTCGGCCGGCGAGGGCAGCCAACGCTCTACGAACGCGCGGACCTGGGCAGGCGGCAATGCACCCGTGAATTCGTCCACCATTTCCCCGCCTACGATCATTTTGACCGCGGGTATGCCGCGCACGCCAAATTGCGCGGCAAGTTGCGGGTTGTCGTCGGAATTGACCTTGGCCAGCACGAAACGCCCGGCATGTTCGGCGGCCAGCTTTTCCAGTACCGGCTTGAGCGTGCGGCAGGGCGCGCACCAGGGCGCCCAAAAATCCACCACCACCGGCACCTGCATCGAGCGGTCCAGTATTTCAGTTTCAAACGTGGATAGGTTTACATCGATCGAGTACGCGGACATGTTGATTTCCTCCGGCAAGTAGCCCGCACATGGCGCCTGGGCGCGTCCGTTTCAAGACCGGCGCGCCGGCACCCGGCGGTTGCCAGCCGGGCAGGGGATCGATGGGCGGCCCAAGCCGGCTTATTTTTCGACGATTTCCCAGTCGTGGGTGATGGCCGCCGTTTTGCCCAGCATGATGGACGCGGAACAATATTTTTCGGCCGACAGTTTCACGGCGCGTTCGACCGCCTCGGGTTTCAGATTGCGGCCTTCGACGACGAAATGAAAATGGATGCGCGTGAACACCTTGGGGTCGGTGTCGGCGCGCTCGGCCGTCAGTTTCACGCTGCAGCCGGTTACCGGCTGGCGGCCGCGCTGCAGGATGAGCACCACGTCGAAAGCCGTGCAGCCGCCGGTGCCGGCCAGCACGGTTTCCATAGGGCGCGGCGCGAGGTTGCGTCCGCCGGCATCGGGCGGGCCGTCCATCGCGATGAAGTGGCCGGAACCCGTTTCGGCGATGAAACTCATGCCCTCGTGCCAGCGTACCGTGCATTCCATGGAGTGCGTCCTCGCGTATATGAAGCGCGGCATTGTACCGCGCCGGCGCGAACGGCCCTTGGTGCGATGCCGCAAAATGCTTGTAAGCCGTCCCCCGATTTGACTATGCATCTAGAGCACATTACCCATTTGTCGAAAATGGATATTCTGGTAAGTACGAAAAAACATAACCTTATGTACACTTCTGAAACAATTTCCTGATCCGTGATTTTTTTTGTGGCAGTGCAAAAAAATTCTTGATTTGCGGCCTGGTTTCGATATACTGGCTTCAACTGAACGACGGGTTGAAGTGCAAAACGCCGCAGTTTTTGTGGCGCTGCCGGTGGCAAAAAGCCGGCACATGGCAAACCCCGTGTCGTTGCCCGGTGTCTCCTCCACCCTCCTCCTTTGGTGTGGATTTAGCGCGGATCCCCCGATCCGCGCTTTTTTTCGTCCTGGAGCGGGCTTTGACATGAGCCCGCATTTCTTGCTACACTCCTTGGCTTTCCTCATTTGGGCCACGTGCCTTTGAAGGACTTTCAATGAAAACCTTTTCCGCCAAACCTCACGAGGTTAAGCGCGACTGGTTCGTGGTCGATGCGACCGACAAGGTGCTTGGGCGCCTTGCCTGCGAAATCGCCCGACGTCTCCGCGGCAAACACAAACCAGAATTCACGCCCCATGTAGACACCGGCGATTACATCGTGGTGGTCAATGTGGAAAAATTGCGCGTCACCGGCGACAAGACCGAGGACAAGAAATATTTCCGCCACTCCGGGTTTCCGGGCGGGATATACGAAACGAACTTCCGCAAGCTGCAGCAGCGCTTTCCCGAGCGCGTGCTGGAAAAGGCCGTCAAGGGCATGCTGCCCAAGGGCCCGCTCGGTTATGCGATGCTCAAGAAACTCAAGTGCTATGCCGGCGGAGCGCATCCGCACGCCGCGCAGCAGCCCCGCCAGCTCGAAGTTTGACCCGGCCGACCAAGGAAACTGATTCGATGGCTACCAGTTATTTTTATGGCACGGGCCGGCGCAAGACGGCTGTCGCGCGCGTGTTCATCAAACCCGGTTCCGGCAAGTTCGACGTGAACGGCAAGCCGGTGGACATATTTTTCTCGCGCGAAACCGGCCGCATGATCGTGCGCCAGCCGCTGGAACTGACCAATCACCTGAATACCTTCGACATTCTCGTGAATGTGAGTGGCGGCGGTGAATCCGGCCAGGCCGGTGCAGTGCGCCACGGCATTACGCGCGCGCTCATCGAGTACGACGAGGCGCTCAAACAAACCTTGCGCAAAGCCGGATTCGTCACGCGCGATGCGCGCGAGGTCGAGCGCAAGAAGGTCGGTCTGCACAAGGCACGCCGCCGCAAGCAGTTCTCCAAGCGCTAAGCGCAAAACTGCCTGCAGTGCTCAAGCCGGGGCGCCTACCGCAAGGGGCGCCCCGGTTTTTTTGTATCATGTTGGACGGCTTTTATCGGATCGACGGCGATGACTGAAAAGATACGCGTGGGTATCGTAGGTGGAACCGGCTATACGGGCGTGGAATTGCTGCGCCTGCTGGCGGCGCATCCGCAGGTGGAACTGGCTGCGATCACTTCGCGCGGCGAGGCCGGCATGGCCGTCGCAACCATGTTCCCTAGCTTGCGCGGCAAGGTGGACCTCAAATTCGTTACGCCTGACGAAGCCGGACTCGAACGTTGCAACCTGGTGTTTTTCGCCACGCCCAATGGCGTGGCGATGAAACAGGTGCCGGCCCTGATCGAGGCCGGCGTGCGCGTGATCGACCTTGCCGCGGATTTTCGCCTGCACGACGAGGCGCAGTGGGAAAAGTGGTATGGCATGGCGCATGCCGCGCGCGACTACCTGGCCGAAGCCGTCTATGGCCTGCCTGAAGTGCGGCGCGACAAAATCCGCGGCGCGCGGCTGGTTGCCAATCCGGGCTGTTACCCGACCGCTGTGCAACTGGGGTTCCGGCCCCTGCTCGAGGCCGGCCTGGTGGACCCCGAACATTTGATCGCGGATGCCAAATCCGGCGTGTCGGGCGCCGGCCGCAAGGCCGAGGTGCATACGCTGTTTTCCGAGGCGTCCGACAATTTCAAGGCCTACGGCGTGCCCGGCCATCGCCATCTGCCGGAAATCCGGCAAGAACTCGACGATGCCGCGGGTTGCAAGGTGGGCCTGACCTTCGTGCCGCATCTGACGCCCATGATACGCGGCATCCACGCCACGCTTTACGCCCGCTTGCGCGGCGACGCGGATTTGCAGGCGCTGTATGAAAAGCGCTATGCCGGCGAGCGTTTTGTCGATGTGCTGCCGGCCGGCAGCCATCCCGACACGCGCTCGGTGCGTGCGTCCAACATGTGTCGGATCGCCATCCACCGGCCGCAGGGCGGCAACACCGTGGTCGTGCTGTCGGTCATCGACAATCTCGTCAAGGGCGCGGCGGGGCAGGCGGTGCAGAACATGAATATCATGTTCGGCCTAGATGAATGCGCCGGATTAGATCAGATTCCGGTATTGCCCTGACGCTGCGGCGGCTGCGCGCACGCTTCGGGTTTTCCGCACGGCCCATGGCCGTGCGCGCGCACTGGCCGTGGCCGCTCCGGCTGGCGGCCGGTTTGGCCGCCGCAGCCGGAATTTTCGCTCTGGCCTGGTGGCTGCAACCTTTTTCCGTACCCGGCCTGAGCGCCTTCCAAAGCCGTGCGGTCAACGCTGAGGCGGATGCGCTGCGCGCCGAGGTGGCGCGGCTTCAACAGCAAATCGAAGAATTGCGTACCGGCGCGGTGCAGCCCGAAAGTGCGCTGGCCATAGAGCGCGCGGCACGCGAACAGCTTGCCAGCCAGCTCAAGGCGGCGCAGGATGACAACGCGCGCCTCAAGGACGACCTGGCGATGTACGAAGAAATCACTTCCGCAGCGCGGCGCGGCGATGCGGCGGTGAGCATTACGCGGCTTAAGGTCGAAGCCGGGGAATCCGCCGGTCAATTCCGTTACCGCATGCTGGTTGCCGCGCCCGCCGCCGGCGGCCGCGATGCCAAGTTTTCAGGGACTTACCAGCTGCTCGTGAATATCTTCCATGAGGGTCGAAATGCTATTATGTCCATCCCCGCTGCGTCCGACCCGGATCGCAGCAGCTACACGTTGAATTTCAAGCACTTTCAACGTATCGAAGGGGAATTCGCGGTGCCCGCGGGCGCGCGTCCGACGAGTGTCGAGGTGCGCGTGCTGCAAGGCGGGCAAATCCGCGCGAAAAGTTCGATCAAGCTATAGCCGGAGCCGCCATGTTCTCGAAAAAGCCACGCAAGACCGCCAACCGTATCGACAGCCTGATTGCCGAAGGAACCCGCATCGAGGGCGATGTGGTTTTTTCCGGAGGGCTGCGCGTGGATGGGGAAATTCACGGCAATGTACGCGGCAGCGGGTCCGAGCCCTGCATGCTGGTGCTGAGCGAGCGTGGCCGTATCGAAGGATCGGTGCATGTGTCGCATGCCGTCATTTCGGGAACCGTGCAAGGCCCCATCACGGCCGAAACCTCGCTGGAACTCCATGCGCCGGCGCGCATCACAGGCAACGTGTCCTACGACAAACTCGAAATTCACCACGGCGCCGTGGTGCTGGGTCATCTGGAGCACGCAGGGTCCGCCACCCGTACGGTGGAGTTGAAACTGGCCAAAAGCAATTGACCCGCTGCGCCGTGGCCTGCATAATTTCCCACCTATAGCTATTGGAGCAAATCATGAATGCTGTAACCGAAATGCCGGCACCGCTCGTCTTTACCGACAGCGCTGCGTCCAAAGTGCAAGAACTGATCAACGAAGAAGGCAACCCCGAACTCAAACTGCGCGTGTTCGTAACCGGCGGCGGGTGTTCCGGCTTCCAGTACGGTTTCACCTTCGACGAAACGGCCAGTGACGACGACACGGTCATGGAAAAGAACGGTGTGACGCTGCTCATCGACCCGATGAGCTACCAGTACCTGGTCGGTGCCGAAATCGACTATACGGAAGGTCTGGAAGGCGCCCAGTTCGTGATCAAGAACCCCAACGCCACCTCTACCTGCGGTTGCGGTTCGTCGTTCTCTGCCTGAACGCGAACCTCATACGCCGCGCATCATTGCGCGGCAAAAAAGACGGGGGCCACGCGGCCCCCGTTTTCATTTGCTCTGCCGCTCGCGGAAAGGGTGCGACCGCCTCAGGGCGCTCGATGCCAGCCCTTACTCGGCCGCGCCCAGCGTGTGCCGGCGTATGCTGGCCAGTTGCTGGCGCATGGGCGCGACCGCCCGTTCGAATACCGCGCGCTCCGGCCGCGCCGCCTCGACCAGCGCATAGCGCTGCAATTCCTGCGGATCACGGTTGTCGCCATTGACGCGCAATTCGTAATGCAGGTGCGGGCCCGTCGCCCAACCGGAACTGCCGACATAACCCAGCACAGCGCCCTGTTCGATGCGGGCGCCGGTGCGCACGCCGGCCGCGAAACCGGACAGGTGGGCGTAATACGTCGTATATACCGAAGAATGGCGCAGGATGACAAGATTGCCGTAGCCGCCCTGGCGGCCGGCAAATTCCACCTTGGCATCCCCCGTGGCGCGCACCGGGGTACCCTGCGGCGCACCGTAATCGACGCCCTTGTGCGCGCGCCAGGTATGCAGGATGGGATGCATGCGCATCGCAAACCCCGAAGTGATACGCGAAAATTCCAGCGGCGAGCGCAAGAAGGCCCGGCGCAGCGGCGTCCCGAATGCGTCGTAGTAACTGCCTTTGCCGTCGGCCCCCTCGTAATACAGCGCGCTCATGCGGCGGCCGCCGTTTTCGAGTTCCGCCGCGAGCAGGCGCCCCGCCCGCAGGGGCCGGCCCAAATCGTCATACACCATTTCGTACAGCACGGAAAAATGATCGCCGCGGCGCAAATCGCGGTGAAAGTCGACGTCCGAGCCGAACGCATCGGCCAGCCTGGACGCGATCGCGTCGGGCACGTCCAGCGCATCGGTGGCGGCGTACAGCGAACTCCGGATTTCGCCGCTACGGCGCGTCCAGCGCACTTCCAGCGCGACTTTCCGCTCCTGCAACGCGTATGAGCCATCCGCATTGCGTTCCAGCACCAGGCGGCTTTCATCGGTGGACGGCAAGGCCAGCCGTTGCAGGCTGCCTGCCGCGTCCGACCACACCGTGAGCGTTTTGCCGGCGCGCAACCGGCGCACGAATTGCGCCATGTCGGATGCGTCTACCTGGGCCGGCAGCGCGCGCGCTTCTCGCACGTGCATGCGCTCCAGTATGGCTGCCAGCGTGTCGCCGGCGCGCACGGCTTCCTGTTGCACATAAGGTTGTTCCGACACAACCGGCAGGGCGCTGTGCGGTAGCGTTTCGACTAGGCGCACCGGCTGTATGCCGGCG
>JAEUNN010000139.1 GCA_016791085.1 Rhodocyclaceae bacterium
GGAACATCTGGCGCGCGTGGTATTCGAGCAGGACGGCCTGGTCTATCCCGACAGTTGTTTCGGCACCGACAGCCATACCACCATGGTCAATGGCATAGGCGTGCTGGGCTGGGGCGTGGGCGGCATAGAGGCCGAGGCGGCCATGCTGGGTCAGCCCTCGTCCATGCTGATTCCCGAGGTGATAGGCGTGCGCGTGCGCGGCAAACTGGCCGAAGGCGCCACCGCCACCGACCTGGTGTTGAGCGTGACCGAAATGTTGCGCAAGCGCGGCGTGGTGGAAAAATTCGTCGAATTTTTCGGCCCGGGTTTGGCCAGCCTGAGCGCGGCCGACCGCAACACCATCGCCAACATGGCGCCGGAGTATGGCGCCACCTGCGGCATATTCCCGATCGATGCCGAAACCCTGAATTACCTGCGCCTTACCGGCCGCAGCGAACAGCAACTCGCGCTGGTCGAAGCCTATGCCAAGGCGCAGGGCATGTGGTGGCAGCCGGACGCGCCCGAAGCCGACTATACGGACGTGCTGGAACTCGACCTGGCGTCCATCGTACCCAGCCTGGCCGGACCCAAGCGCCCGCAGGACCGCGTGGACCTGCCGGCGCTGCAGGCCAATTTCCGCCAGGCCCTGGCGGCCGAGCAGGTGTTGCGCCCGTCCCGCGGGCCGGTTGCCGTGAGCGACGGCGACCGCCATTTCGACCTGCAGGACGGCGCCGTGGTGATCGCGGCCATCACCTCCTGCACCAACACCTCCAATCCCGGCGTGCTCATAGGCGCCGGCCTGCTGGCGCGCAAGGCGCGCGCGCTGGGCCTGACGAGCCGGCCCTGGGTGAAGACCTCGCTGGCGCCGGGCTCGCCGGCCGTCACACGCTATCTGGCGGCATCCGGCCTGCTGGAAGATCTGGAGCATTTCGGCTTCCACGTCGCGGCTTACGGCTGCACCACCTGCATAGGCAATTCCGGCCCCTTGAACGAGCCCATCGCAAGGGCCATCCAGGACCACGCCCTGTCGGTCAGCGCCGTGCTGTCCGGCAACCGCAATTTCGAGGGCCGCATCCACCAGGACGTGCGCATGAATTACCTGGCTTCGCCGCCGCTGGTGGTGGCATTCGCGATCGCCGGGAGCACCGACATCGACATGACGCGGGCGCCGCTGGCCACCGCGGTGGACGGCAGACCGGTGTACCTGGCCGACATCTGGCCCTCCAACCAGGAAATCCAGGCCGAGGTGGCGCGCTGGCTCAGTGCCGACCTGTTCCGCCAGAGCTACGCCGGCGTGCTGAGCGGCGACGCGCGCTGGCAAGGCATACAGGTGCGCCAGTCGGAAACCTACGACTGGGACGCAGCCAGCACTTATATCCGCCATCCGCCGTATTTCGAGTGCATGCGTGCGGCGCCGCCCGGCATTGCGCCGCTACGCGCCCTGCGCTGTCTGGCGCTGCTGGGCGATTCGATCACCACCGACCACATCAGCCCGGCCGGCAGCATCAAGCAGGACGGCCCGGCCGGCCGCTACCTGGTCGAACTGGGCGTACAGCCGCCCGACTTCAACAGTTACGGCTCGCGCCGCGGCAACCACGAAGTCATGGTACGCGGCACGTTTGCCAACACGCGCCTGCGCAATGCGCTCACGCCCGGCGTGGAAGGCGGCGTGTCGCGCGTCATGGGCGGCGCCGCCCAGCCGGTGCGCGCCATTTACGACGTGGCCATGGAGTACGCCGCCGCCGGCACGCCCCTCATCGTGCTGGCGGGCAAGGAATACGGCACCGGATCGTCGCGCGACTGGGCCGCCAAGGGCACGCTGCTGCTGGGCGTGAAGGTGGTGCTGGCGCAATCTTTCGAGCGCATCCACCGCTCCAATCTGGTCGGCATGGGGGTACTGCCACTCACCTTTGCCGAGGGCGAAAGCGCCGCCGTATTGGGCCTGGACGGTAGCGAAAGCTATGACCTGGACGGACTCGAACTGCACGCCCCCGAAGTGACCGTGAGCGCGACCAGCGCCGACGGCAGGCTTACGCGCTTTCGCGCCCACGTGCGCATCAACACCGCCAAGGAATGGGATTACTACGCCCACGGCGGCGTGCTGCAGTACATGCTGAGGCAAATGGCCGCGTGAAGGAAAGCGCGGCCGGTAGCGCCAGCCTGGTCTCAAAACCAAGCGCTCCCAAGGGT
>JAEUNN010000170.1 GCA_016791085.1 Rhodocyclaceae bacterium
CCCGCTGGCGGGCTTGCGCGTGCTGGTGGTCGACGACACCGAAATCAATTGCGACGTCGCGCGCGGCATACTCGAGGCCGAAGGCGCGAAGGTCACCACCGCCAGCGGCGGACAGCAGGCGCTGGAATTTCTGCAGACCGACCCGGTCGCCTGCGACATCGTGCTGATGGACATCCAGATGCCCGACATGGACGGTTACGAAGCCACCCGGCGCATACGCCAACTGCCCGGTCTGGCCGCCCTGCCCATCGTGGCACTGTCGGCCGGGGCGCTCAAAAGCCAGCGCGACGCGGCGCTCGCCGCGGGTCTGGACGACTATCTGTCCAAACCTTTCGACGTGGAACAGATCGTGCGCGTGCTCAGCGCCCGCGCGGCGGCTCTGGCGACCGCGGCGCGCGGCCCGGTCGCACCGCCGCAGGCCGCGCCAAGCGCAGTGGCGCCCGTACGCACCGACAGCGCAACCGCCGCGGCGCCGGCGAACCCGCCCGGCCTGGATGTCGCGGCCGGCCTGCGCATTTGCCGGCAGCCGCACATCTATGCACGCGCGCTCGGAACCTTTTCGACCAATTACGGGGATGCCGCACAGCGCATGAGCAAACTCGCGGAAGCCGGCATGGACACGGAAGTGGCGGCACTGGCGCACAAACTTCGCGGCGTGGCGGCCAACCTGGGCATGCAGCAAATTGCCGCCAGCGCCGGACAACTGGAACAGGCCGCGCGCAGAGGCGCGCTGGAGCAAGAGTGGCCGCAACTGTCGGCCGGCTTCATGGCGGACATGAACGAAGCGCTCACGAGCGCGCGGGCGTATGTCGCGACGGCCGGCAGTCCCGCGCCCGCCGCGCCGGTCGCGGCCAACTAGGCGCACAAGCGGGCGCCGCGCCGGCGTGGCAATCCGGCCGGCGCGGCGCCTCGGCTGCCCGCGCCGGGCCTGCTGCGCTGCGCCTAAGCGGTGTGGCGCAGTTCCGGCCTGCCCGGCAGGCGGCAAGCTAAAATTCCGTCGCACGGCTTGCCGGCCTGGGCCGCACCCGATGCCGTTCAGTTAGCGAGATTTGCTGTGTCGGACTGGGCACAAAGCGCGAAATTGCAGGCATCTCGACGTGTATGGGCTTTCCAATCGGGGGTTTCGTGGCGTGCTTGCCAAGCTGCGCTTCCTGGCAAATCCGTTCGTGGTGAGTCCTTCGACAGACTCAGAACAAGCTCTGTCGAACCATGAACCGATTTGCCACGCGCCGGGTCGGATTTCTTGAGCCGTGCTGCCTCGCGCACGCCCTTCGACAGGCAGAGGGCGAACCGGAGTGGGAATTTCCTGGCCGCACATCCAGCGCGCTCCATGCCCGGAGTTCGAATCGGGTAAGCTTGACTTAAGGGCATTGGGGCCGCACCCTGCTTTCCGCGGCATCCGGCATGCACGGAAGCCGATACAATTCCCGGCAGCCCTCCCATCTATCAGCGGAACGCGTTTCCGGCAAGGAGCACTCCATGAAATCTGCAGCAATCTGGCTAGCTTTCGGCCTGCCGCTGCTGGCCCTCACGCAGGCCACGGCCATGGCCGCCAGCGACGACGACTTCCAGACCTGGCGCAACGAATGTCTGTCGCAACGCCGCACCGACTGCGACGACCGCGGCGCGTTCGAGGCCGAATCCGGCTCGGCTCGTCAAGTCTATCCGGCAGGGCGCAAAAATCGCGAGGAAGCCGCCAAAGAAGAACAGGCCAGAAAAGACGAGCAAGCGAAAAAGGACGAACAGGCCAAAAAGGACGAACAGGCCAACCGGCGCGAGGTTGCGGGTTCGGGTTCGGGTTCGGGTTCGGGTTCGGGTTCGGGTTCAGGCTCGGGCTCGGGCTCGGCATCCGGTGCCGGTTCCGATGCCGGCGTCAAGGCGCAGAAGCGCAACAAGTAAGCGCAGCGCCGCCGGGCATGCGGCGCAGCGACGAAACGTCCGTCCCTGCGGCCTGCGCCCCATCAGGCCGCAGCGCCCCGCCGCCGCCAAGGCCGGCAGCTTGCCGTTCCGCGGCAAATTCCGGCCACCTTCCGCAACACGCATCCGGCGTACGACTTGACGCGCAAGCTCCCCGGGGCCTGCGCCGGCGTGCCGCGCGCACGCAAGGCCTGACCAATTCCGGCGGAGCCGGACCGCAAGGCAAGCAACAGGGCTCCCGAAGGCAGCCCGGAATGCCGAATAGGCAGTTACCCCATTGCCATTAAACTTATCTTTTTCCTAAGCGATTACAGGTTTACCAGCAGGAAGCGGGAATTTCCAGCCGGCATGGGCCTTGTGCTCCTCTGCACGGGCATTTAAAGTGTGACTTTTCTAACACTCTCGGACCTCCCCGGGCCCCGCCATGGCCGCCTGGCCTGCATTTTCACAGCCCGCCCGCGATGCGTCGGAATTTTTTACATCGTCCGGCGCAGATAAAAACTTTCCCCTTGATTTTCTTGAGTTTACGCAATTGGTATGACATTTGCTAAGCACACGGCATCATCGGCAAGCTAACGCGGAGTCTTAAATGCGCAATACCATGCAAACTGTTCGTCTGGCCACCACCGGCACGCTACTGGCACTGGGCCTGGCGGCGGCACCGGCCTTTGCCATCGACGTGACGGTCTATGCAAACGACTACGACAGCGCGGCAGTGGTGGCCGGCGGCGTCACGGCCAGCGGCTTCACGAATGGCGGCCTGGGCAGCGTGAATGGCGGTCCGTATGCGGGGCTGGCCGGCAAAAGCTGGAGCGGCAGCTTTTTCCAGAACCAGAATGCCGGCAATCCGGCCGCGGCATCGACGCTCACCTTGAGCAACCTGCCCACCCACACCGGCGTGCACATCGATTTTCTGCTCGGTCTGATGAATTCCTGGGATAGCCGCAACGGCGGCTGCTGCTCGCCGGACAACCTGGATCTGTACATCGATGGCGTGGCCGTCGCGCATTACACCTACAACAATGCACTGGGCTCCATCAAGGACATAGGCGCGGGCACTTTGCTGGTGGAATACGGCCAGATCGACAGCAACTTTTACTACAGCGACACCTTGGCCGACATGTCGACGGAAGGTCTGCTGACTTTCGCGCACAGCGCCTCCACGCTCACGCTTAGCCTGCAGGCTTCGGGCGTGGGCTGGCAGGGCGGTGGCGACGAATATTGGGGCGTGGACGACATTTCGGTAACGCTCACCGGCGTTCCGCGCACGACGCCGCCTACCAACGGCGTGCCGGAGCCGGGACTGCTGGGCATGCTGGGCCTTGCCGCGGTACTGGGCGGCGCCGCCCGCCGCCGGGCGCGCGCCTGAACACCGGCCAGTCCGCTCCAGAAAAAGCCGCCGCAAGGCGGCTTTTTCATTTGTCCGCAGCGGCAGCGCCCGCTGGCGGCATGACGCCGCAACCGTAACGAGCGCTCCAAATCCAGGGCAGCCCACAGCAATTTGGCGCTGCCGCGCGGCCGACCCGGCATGTCGCCGCAAACTCCGACCCACGGCGCGCGGCCGGACCAAGCTGCCCCCGCTGCCTTGCCGGTGCAAGGTGGCAGGCTCAGGGCGCAGGGCGAGGAAAATAGGACCACTTGCGCACCCGCCCGGGTAGGCCCCATCTGTTTCAGCGCGCCGGCCGCGGCCCGCCCCCAAGCCGCGCCCTACAAGCTTGGGGCCGGGCGATGGCCGCCGCGCGCATGGCGCGCGGCGCCGGAGCGGCCGCCGGCTGCGGCGCCACCGCGGCAATTTCCCCCGTATTGCAAGCCGCGCGCTGGCGGGCGCATCCAAGCCCTGGCGGCGCGATTCGGCGCGCCTGTTGGGCAAGGCGGGTAAGATGGCGGTCAGGCAGGGTGTACGAGCGCGCGTACCGTCCGCACAAGTCGACCACAGCTCTCAGGTCCGTGCCGGGACATCGTCTTTCCCAATCCTTATGCAAGAGGTGAATAAATTGGGAACTTGGTCGAGCCACAAAAATGCCGGGGCAAATCCGTCGCCACCGGCCTATCCGCAAAACGGCACCCAGCTGCCGGCCGGCATGGCCTATGGCCGCATGCTGGACGGATCGCGCGCGGACTTCATTTACCTGTACGCCAATCCGGCTTTCCATGCCCTGGTCGGCGCGGATGCACTGGCCGGCCGGCAGTGCGCCGACGTGACGCCGCAACTGCTGGAACCCGGGCTGAATGTCGTCAGCCTGTTCGAGCGCGTCGCCAACAGCGGAGAGGCCGATAGCGCGGAAGTGCATTTCGCAGCGGCGAAGCGCTGGTACAGGCTCAGTGCGTTCCGCCCCCAGGCGCAGCATTTCGTGGCCTGTTTCGACGACATAACGGCCACCAAAATGGCCGAACAACGCAACACGCAGGATGCCGACACATTGGGCCGCCTGCTCGACATCGGCGCGCTGGTGCTGCAATCGGGCACGCGCGACAAAATTTTCGGCAAGGTCATACGGACCGCCATGGCGATTACCCGTGCCGATTTCGGCAACATCCAGCTGCTCGATCGCAAAACCGGTGACCTGCACATCGTCGCGCATCGCGGCCGCTTCCCGCAATGGTGGCTGGATTACTGGGACAAGGTGGCCGCGGGCCATGGAACCTGGGGCACCGCCCTGGCCACCGGACAGCGCATGATCGTCGAGGATGTCGAACACAGCCCGGCATTCGCCGGCACCGCGGCGCTGGACGTACAACTGCGCGCCGGCATACGCGCGCTGCAGTCCACGCCGGTCGTGACGCGCTTCGGCGAACAGATAGGCATGCTGTCCGTGCATTTCAGGCAGGTGCACAAGCCCGATGAACTGGAACTATTGTGGCTGGACCTGCTGGCAAGTTTCCTGGCCGACCTGTTCGCCTACCTGAGCCTGAGCGACCGCCTCGCGCTCAACGACGGCGTGATGGACTCCCTGTACCGCACCAAGGTCGCCCGCGAACTGAACATCGACCTGTTGAAAAAACAGGTCAATGGGCTGTGCCGTGAACTTGGAAGGCCGCCTGTTTACCCGAACGGCTTCCCGCCCGACATGAGCACCCTGTTCGACTATTATCTGGGAGAAATGCGTTGATCGTATGGCCTGAACCCCAGGCTGCCGCAAGCGCGTGCAACACCAAAGTCCGAGCGCATAGCTGCGCTCCTTCAATGATCTGATTTCCTTTACCCGCCGATTCCGCCATGGCCAAACCGCCTCGCCGCAACGCTTCCGCCGCCAAGAACGGCAACAGCCCGCAGGACGACACGCCGGACGACACCCACGACGACACGCCGGGCGACACGCCGGACGAGCATCCCAGGGCGCCAGCCAAACGCAAGCCGGAAAACTTTCCTATCGTCGGCATCGGCTGCTCGGCCGGCGGCCTGGAGGCCCTGGAAACGTTTTTCCGCAACGTCCCCAGCGACAGCGGCATGGCGTTCGTGGTGGTGCAGCACCTGGATCCGCGCTACGCCAGCACGCTTCCCGAACTGATCGGACGGCGCGTCGGACTGACCGTGAAAGAAGCCAAGAACCGCATGAAAGTTCAGCCGGGTCATATCTATGTGATACCGCCGAACAAGGAATTGTCGCTATTGCACGATACCCTGCATCTGCTCGACCCGGCGCCCCCGACCGGCCTGCGGCTGCCGGTGGACTTTTTCTTTCGCACCCTGGCCGAAGACCGCCAGGAACGCGCCATAGGCGTAATTTTGTCGGGCATGGGCTCGGACGGCATGCTGGGACTGCGCGCCATCAAGGAGAAGGGCGGTTTCGCG
Source organism: Rhodocyclaceae bacterium (assembly GCA_016791085.1). Lineage (GTDB taxonomy): Bacteria > Pseudomonadota > Gammaproteobacteria > Burkholderiales > Rhodocyclaceae > JAEUNM01. Next base: position 5,711 of record JAEUNN010000170.1, read on the forward strand.
CTGGTACAGGATCCGTCCGACGCCAAGGCCGACGGCATGCCGCGCAGCGCCATCGACGCCGGCCTTGCCGACGTGATCGGCCGTGCCGGCGAACTGCCCGCGCAAATCGCCGCCTGTGCGCGCCTGCCTGCGCACCACCATTTCGCCGGTGCCGACATGGTCGCCCCGGCGGCCCTGTCCGCGCTGGACAAGATTGTCGTGCTGCTGCGCGACCGTTGCGGCGCCGACTTTTCCGACTACAAAACCAGCACCCTGTACCGCCGCATCGAGCGCCGCACCACCCTGCACCAACTGCACGGCATCGCGGCCTATGTGCGCTACCTGCGCGAAAACCCCCAGGAACTGGATCTGCTGTTCAAAGAACTGCTGATCGGCGTCACCAACTTCTTTCGCGACCCGGCCATGTGGGATGCCTTGCGCGACGATGCGCTGCCGGCCCTGCTCGCCAACTACCCGGGCGGCGCAGCGCTGCGCGCCTGGGTGCCGGCCTGTTCCAGCGGCGAAGAAGCCTATTCGCTGGCCATCGTATTTCGCGAAGCGCTGGAAAAATACCGCCCGGACGGCCGTTATTCGCTGCAGGTGTACGCCACCGACATCGACGCCGACGCCATCAACAAGGCGCGCCGCGGTTTTTACCCGGACAATATCGCGGCCGACGTGAGCGCAGACCGCCTGGCGCGCTTTTTCGTCGCCGACCAGGGCGGCTGGCGCATCGGCAAGGATATACGCGACATGGTGGTATTCGCGCCGCAGAACATCATTTCCGACCCGCCCTTCACCAAGCTGGACATACTTTCCTGCCGCAACCTGCTGATCTATTTCGGCCCCACCCTGCAAAAAAAGCTGTTGCCGCTGTTCCACTATGCGCTCAACCGGGACGGCCTGCTCATACTGGGCAGCGCGGAAACCGTGGGGTCGTTTGCCGAACTGTTCGGTCCCCTGGACGGCAAGTCGCGCATATTCCGCCGCGTCGAACAGAACCTGTCGCCGGCGCGCCTGGATTTCCCGGCCGGCCATGCGACCGCCGGCGCCATGCTGGACGCGCCCGAAACACGCCTCGTGCGCGACAGCCTGGAATACCTGTGCGACCAACTGATACAGCAGAACTACGCGCCGCCCGCGGTGCTGGTGAATGGCGACGGCGACATTCTCTATATCAGCGGGCGCACCGGCAAATACCTGGAGCCGGCGGCCGGCAAGGTCAATATGAATCTGCACGCCATGGCGCGCAGCGGCCTGCGCGAAGCGCTGACCGGCGTAATCCGCAATGCGCAGCGCCAGCTCGAACCTATCCAGTTGAATGGCCTCATGGTCGGCACCAACGGCGGCACCAAGGTGGTAAATGTGACGGTGCAAGGCATCACCGCGCCGGAAGCGATGCGCGGCAAGGTGCTGGTGGTGTTTCACGACGTGGTTCCGCCGCCCGTCGTGAAGAACCGCCGCCGCCCCGCCGCGATCGAAGCGATCGACGCCGAACTCGCGCAAACGCGCGAAGCTTTGCGCGTGGCGCACGAAGAAATGCAGACCTCCATAGAGGAATACAAGTCGGCCAACGAAGAACTGCAGTCCACTAACGAAGAACTACAATCGACTAATGAAGAACTGACCACCTCCAAGGAAGAGCTGCAATCGTTGAACGAAGAGCTGCAGACCGTGAACGCCGAACTTCAGTCCAAGGTGGATGAACTGACCGGCGTGCGCAACGACATGACCAACCTGCTGAACAGCACGGAAATCGCCACGGTGTTCCTGGACAACCACATGCGGCTGCGCCGCTTCACGGTACATGCCACACAACTGTTCAAGCTCATACCGAGCGATATCGGCCGTCCTCTGTCGGACATCGTGACCGAACTCGCCTATCCCGGTCTGACCGAAGACGCCCAGGGCGTTCTGCGCACCCTGGTGTTCCGCGAACGGCAGGTCGCCTCGCGCGACGGCGCCTGGTACCGGGTACGCATCATGCCCTACCGCACGCTCGAAAACATGATAGACGGGGTGGTCATCACCTTCATAGACATCAGCGAAACCAAGCAGCTGGAGGCACAGTTGCACAAGCAGCAGGACGAAAGCGGAGATAAGGGTTGAGCAAAAGCCTGCGCCGCCGCGCCGAAGAACGGCTGGCCGAAGAACAACGCGTGCTGCCGCCGGTCGCCGAAGGCGACCTGCTGCGCCTGGTACACGAATTGCGCGTGCATCAGATAGAGCTCGAGATGCAGAACGAAGAATTGCGCTTCCTGAAAGATGCCGCAGAAGCCGCAAGTCGAGCCAAAAGCGCGTTCTTCGCGAACATTTCGCACGAAGTCCGTACGCCGCTAAGCGTGATCGTGAGTCTGGCGGACGTGCTGGCGCAAACGGTCGGCCCCGATGCGGCGGACCTGATTGCCCGCATCAATCTGGCCGGCCGGCACCTGCTGGCGGTAATCGACGACATACTCGATCTGGCCAAACTCGAGGCCGGCCGGCTCATCCTGGTCGAAACCGAATTCGATCCGCAGGAAGTCGTGGATGGCGTACGCGACCTGCTGGCGGCGCCGGCCGCCGCCAAAGCCCTGCGCCTGCAGACCGACACCAGCGGCCTGCCGGAGCGCCTGCTCGGCGACCCGGTACGGCTGCGCCAGGCCTTGCTGAATTACGCCGGCAACGCGCTCAAATTCACCACCGAGGGCAGCATCATCCTGCGCGCCGAATGCATCAAGAACGAGCCGTCGCGGGTATGGCTGCGCTTTTCGGTGCGCGACACCGGCACCGGCATCGACGCGGCGACGCAGGAACGTCTGTTCCGCCCGTTCGAACAGGGCAGCGCCCCACCCGGCAACGGCCATAACGGCACCGGACTGGGGCTGCACCTGGTGGCCCGGCTGGCCGGCCTCATGGCCGGCAGCGTCGGTGTGGACAGTTCGCCCGGCATGGGCAGCCTGTTCTGGTTCACGGCGCGCCTGCGCAAATTACCCGACGCGGGCGCGAAGCGAAAGAAGAAGTAATGCCTGGCGCCGGCCGGCACCGCCACCGGCAGCGCACTGGACCCGGCCGGACAGCCGGCCACGCCGCCGGCGGCCCGCAATTCGCCTACCCGCGCCGCCCCGCCACGCTTACAAAACATTCAATTTTTCCGTTACTTACCGATCCGGCGCGGCTCCCCGCAGGAAACTGCGGGCGCAAAGTTCGCGACAATGGTGCAAAATACCCTGAACTTATTAATTGCCTGGATTGACCGCTGCGCCCGACGGGCTGGTGCGGTGCCGAAATTCCCATCCCGGCCCGCCCGCACGCCATCGCAGCGCAGGCATTCCAGCCGTTCCCGGGCGTTTTGGACACGGCCGCCCGGGGGCCGGCTTCCGCGCCGCGCACGCAAGGCCCGTGTCCGTCCTGCCTGAGCAAGTGCATGCCCGGATGGCTGCAAATTCGTACAGTTTCGCTTTCGTGGGGAATTGCCCCCAAGCCGGCCCGGACCTGGGCATCGCGCTGGAACGGGCCGGCCATCAGGTAAGCCATTACGCCGATGGCCAGGCGGCGCTGGCCGCCCCCGCCGGCAGGCGGCCCGATGCGGTGCTGCTGGATGCCGCGCCGGCAGATGGCGACCGCAGCGCCGTTCTGGCCGACCTGCGCCGCTGCCCCCGACTGCATGACGCGCTGTTCATAGGCCTCGCCAACGCCGCTGCGCCAGACGCGCCGCATCCTGGTTTCGATCACCTGCTGAGCGCGGCGGAGCCGCTCGCGACACTGCTGGAACTGGTCAAACAGCACGCGTCCAAACGCGGCTACGTACCGGAGCGCACCTTGCTGGTGGAAGATCACCCCGACCTCGCGCTGGCGACCGCCATGCTGTTGCGGCGCGAAGGTATGGTGGTGGACATTGCGCATTCGGCCGCGCAGGCGATGGAAATGGCGGCCCGGCATGCGCCCGACCTCATGCTGTGCGACCTCAATCTTCCCGACATGAGCGGCCTGCAACTGGTGCATAGCCTGCGCACCGCCGCGCCCGCGCATACCATGCGCGTGGTCATCGTGAGCGCCTATTCCGAGGCCGACCTGCAAATTTACCGGCTCGCCAGTCAGGACCTGGATATAGACGCTTTCATGTCCAAGCCGATCACCTCGGATACGATACGCAAAACCTTAGCCGGACTGGGCGCCCGGCACCGCCGCAAGTCGCGCCCGAGCACGACGACAACGCGCTAGGCTGCCAAACCCCGGCCTCCGGCCGGGCGTGCTGCCGGCTCATCGCCGCGGCGGGGCAAGAGCGTGCCGGCGGGGCCTGGAAGCGAGGCATCGGAAGCGAGGCGCGCCGCGCGATCGGAGCGCGACCGCCGGCCCCGCCCTGCCCGGCCGCTCAATCCTGCCGGGTATGCCCGTGCAGGTTCTGGAAATGCCATTTGCCGTTACGGTCCTGCTCGCCGATGATGGCGATGCGCCCGTCTTCGATGCGCACCAGGCGATCCGCCATGGCCATGACGCGTTTGTCGTGGGTGGAAAAAATGAAGGCGGTTTTGAGCGTGCGGTTTATTTCACGCATCAGTTCCAGTATCGCGTCGCCGGTTTTGTGGTCTAGGTTGGCCGTGGGCTCGTCGGCCAGCACGATGCTGGGCTGGATCGCCAGTGCGCGCGCGATCGCCACGCGCTGGCGCTGGCCGCCCGACATCTGGTTGGGGCGGTTGTGCTTGCGCTGCGCCAGGCCCACCACGTTGAGGAAATATTCGACGCGCTCGCGGCGCTCCTTGCGGCCCACGTCGGCCAGCTGCAGCAGCGGATATTCGACGTTTTCGTAGGCCGTGAGCACCGGCAGCAGATTGAAGGTCTGGAAGATGAACCCTATGCTGCGGGCGCGCAGGTCGGCCAGCTGATCCGGCGTCTTTTTCGACACGTCCTCGCCGTCTATGAGGATGCGCCCCTCGGACGGGTTGTCGATGCAGCCTATCATGTTGAGCACGGTGGATTTGCCGCTGCCCGACGGCCCGGCGATCGCGAGGAACACGCCATGGTCTATGTCGAGCGAAAAGTCGCGCACGGCGTGCACCTTCTGTCCGCCCATCATGTAGGTTTTGGTTACGTGTTCAAGTACCACGACGCCCATGCGCCACCTCCCGCAGCC
>JAEUNN010000202.1 GCA_016791085.1 Rhodocyclaceae bacterium
GTCGGCCACATAGCGCTCCGCCGTGCTGTCGGGCAGGCGCTGCCACAGGCGCTCGTTCTGGGCGAGCAGAAAAACCCAGGCCGCCAGCGCCAGGCACAGCGCGGCAAACAGGCGGACGGGCAAGCGAAATTTGGCCATGAACACTCCTGCGGGCGCGCGAGGTGGCGCCCCGATACATGCATGGACGCGGCGCTGCCGCTGGCTGTCGGATGTGGCGCCAAAATATTTTTTTCGGGCTGGCGGCACGGCAAGGCCGGTGGTGCCGGGGGGCGCACTCCTGGGCGCCTCAGCTCCGCCCGCCGCAGGCCGGAATGTGCGATCATTCGGCCCTGGGCGCGGGCGTGCAATCACCGCTTTAGCCGTGTTTATCGTCCTCGCCGCGGCACGCCGCGCGCACATCTGACGTATGCGCCGGCACCGTGTCCTTAGCTTCAGCTAAGTCGCGACAGGAGCGGGACGGGGTATGCCCGCACGGGACAGGGAGCCCGCCGGGCTCAACCGCCGGGTGCGGAAAACCGTAGGTCCGGTGCTGCGGGCGGGCCGGCCGGCGCAATCCCGCTGGCTCGACCCGATCTCGGCCTGCCGTGAATGGCATGGCGCGGTTCGTAAGCTGGATGGAGCCTAGCGGAATCCAGTAGCCTCCATCGAAGCCCGCGCCGCCGCGGGGAGTAGGGATGGATCCTGGATTCCGGCCCGCGGCCTGCATCCAGGCTAGGCGCTGCAAGCTCGGGCCCCGGTATCTTGTTCCAGGTAACAATCGCGCGGCTTGGCACGGCTCGGCTCCAGGCTGTGGAAGCTACCGGTGCAGGCGATATAACATGTACAGCCATTCGCGTGCATAAAGCATCGAAGGTCGACCCGAATTGCAAGGATAAGGACGCGCTCGCATGACGCTTTGGATCACGCAGGAACAAATGGAGGCGCGCATTGCGACTGAAGATGGTTTTGTCACATGGTTTTCCGAGCAGTTCATGCAGGCAAACCTTGCCGAGTTCTACGCGGCGTTTCCTGCGGAAAAGCGCATGGCTGCGGCCCGTCGTGCGCGCCGGACTGCACTTCACTTTGGCTTCTTCGATGCGCCCAGTCAGGCACATTTTGTGGCGCTGATGTGGCGCGTCGGTGCCAACTTCTTCATGTTCCCGGGGTTCCGGGAAATCGCCCTGGACAGGCAGGCAAGCGGGCCTTCGCGGATCGATCGCTTTTATACCGAAGTTACGCCGGATCAAGCGGCCGATGCGATCCTGAAGGCCGACGACCGCTTGCTGTTCATGGGCCCTTTCGACGACGATCAAAGGTGACATCCCAACTAATGCCAGGCAGCTCTCAGATGGAGTATCGGAGGGCCAAAGAGGACCTGGAAGCACTCGAGTCGGCGTACAAGGAATTGGCCGCTGATGGCGCCTTTGCCGCTGCCGGATGGGCCCCGCCGCCGTGGGGCACGGCCGCGGACTTGGCGAGCCTGGGCAGATCGCTTCTAAAATGCGATTGGGGCGGCGCGGTTTTCGATGCCATCGGGCTCATTCCCATCGCCGGCGACGCGGCGAAGGCGGGAAAGTTGGGCAAACGGGCCAGCCAACTGGAGGCCGCCATCGACGCCGCCAAGACGAAACTCACGCGGCATCTGGCGAACTCCATCAACGGCCAGCGTACTGCCGCCAAAAAATACTGGGACGACATCATCACCGAAGGACGCAAGAAGTTCGATAAGGCGATCAAGAACTGTTCGTCCCAGGAGTGCAAGGACAGGGCCGCGACGCTCATCGGCAAGCACTATGAGCGTACTCCGGCTGGCGGCCCTGGCAAGGGAAAGTGGACCGATGGTTACCGGGGGGACGGCAAGTACACGCCCGACCCGAACTCTGACCTCGGCGAGGAACTGGCAGACTTCACCAGTAACCGGTTACTCAATCCCGGCGGCAAGAAGGTGGACAGCATTAGCTACAAGAACGGCTTTCCGGATTTCGGTGACCTTGTTGTGCCTGCGGGCAAGGGGAAGAAGGCTGAAGTGGAAATCATCCAGGCCGGCAATCACTCCACGGACTACGGCGCGGCCGACGAAGCATTGCTGGCCGCCACCGGCAAGACGCAAAAGATGCTGGAAGCGGAACTGGGCGTACCGCTCACCTGGCATCACAAGGAAGATGGAGTGACGATGCAGTTGCTGCCCGAGTATGTTCACGGCGGATCGAATGGCAGTGGTCATGCGGGTGGTGCGTCACTATTGAGCAAGGAGGAGTTCTGATGAAACTGAGCTTCGAGCACGCCTACCGGCCCTTCCAGTCGGGCCAGTCCGCCACGGCAGCCGATCTGAGGGCGCTTGAAGCGGCCGCCAACGGCTTGCTGCCGGCCGACTACAAAACCTTCTTGCTGAAGGCCAATGGCGGAAGCCTGCGCCCCTTCGCCTTCGAACTGGAAGTGCCCGGATCGGACTTCAAAGAGCGCGTGCATGCCTTGGACTACCTCTATGAGGTCAAGGAGATTCATCGGCGCAGCCAGTTGAAGATGGCTCCGGCCTTGCGTAACATCCCGCCCGGCCGATTGGCGATTGGTACGACGGTGAGTGAACTTACGATCACCTTGAACTTGCGGGTGCAGGGGAAAGACCAGGTCGAGGCCTGGGTGCGCGACACCTTCAACGTGTGGGGCGAAGGGGCCAACCGGACCGTGGTGCCCGTGGCCGATTCCTTCTCGGCATTCCTGGGTCTGCTTCGAGACCTGCCGGATGCCTATGTGTCATTCTGGGCCGGCTTTGGCAAGGACGGCGAGACGGCGACCCGGATCACTTTGCCCTGACGGGACACGGCGCCAGCCGGCCATGGCGGGGAGGGTTGGAGGCTGCATGCCCGCGGGCCCCTTCTACGGCACATTCATCGAGTACTGGCCAGCGTCGGTGGCCGCGCTGTCGATGCCCCAGGTGGGAACGGTGTTGGGTGACGCCGATGCCGAATTGATCGCCAGTTGCGTCGAACTTGGCGGGGTGTGCCCATCGCGCTTTTCGGCGGCATTGACCTCGTGGCTCCATCGAGTCACACAAGCCTGGTCCCAGGGCGTTTTTCTTCGTCTAGGAGGCCGCAGCTTCGTTTTGCCAGCCCGGCCGCCCGTTCCCGTCACGACCGCCGGGCAAGCGCTCCAGGTCCTGGCGTTTCCAGGCGAGAGGGCTGCGCGCATGGCACGTCGCTGCGTCTTGGCTGGCCGGCCGCTGTGGTTGTTTGCGCGGCATTGGCGATCCATTACACCCGAAGAGGAATTCAGGCTCGTAGTGCGTAACAGACAGATCACGGCGGCCAGTCAGATCCACCATCGCTTGTGCTTTCCCGGCCTGGCCGGGCGCGCCGACGCGGTAGCGCGGCGGATCGTTCGATTCGGTGCACGGCTGGGCCCGGTGCTGCATCTTGACGATGTGATTGCCGATGTGTGGGTGCCGTTCGATGACACGGCGGGTGTTGAACTTATCGAGCTGAATCCGCTGATGTCAGTCACAGGTCGGGCGCTGCTGGAGGGTGCGGTAACTGGCGCGCATCCTCGTGCCTTGCACTTCCGGCAGCCGCACGGTCCAATCGGAATCGTGCCCCTCCCACCGTCCTGAACTTCGCAGCCTGGTCCGAGCGAATCTGTATCCGCGATCGCGCCATCGTGACCTGGCGCCGGCGCCGGAGCTTGGATGGACCCCGGACGGCCGTCTGCGGTCTGCACCAAGGCTGTTGGTAACAGCCTGTCCTCATGGAAGAAACCTTGCAGGGCGGCGCGCCCGGCCGGTTTGGCGAAGCCGGAACGAGAGGGGAAATTTCATCGGAAGAAGGAGAGAAAATGGAAGCCCTGCGCTGTGAATTGGCAGTTGAGGAAACGCTGTATGTGACGCAGGAACTGTCGAACACGACGGGGATGCGGGGTGCGCGGCGGGGCGTGGTAGGACAACCCACGCGACGTCCGCGCCGCCGCTCGCTTCAGGCTCCGGCCTGCGAACCGGCGCTTCGCCACGGGTTTTCGCCTTGCCCGGACCATAAAACCATGACCCCTTTACCTCCGTCCACCGAAAGACTGAAAGGCGCCCAATTCCGGCGCCGGCGTGTCGAAGCGGGGGTGCAGGAGCCGGTGCCGCATACGGCGTGGCGCGCTCAGTAGCCCCGGTAGGGCGCAATCCCCGCAGGGAATTGCGCCGTATGTGGCCGCCTGATCCATGTCCCAGCCTGCAGCGCGCAGCGACGGGAAAAACCTCAGATAGGCCCAGCCCTCGCGCGCCGAGCCATGACGTGCCCTGGCGGACGGGGCATGTTGCCCCGTCCGCAATAATTCCATCCACACTTGCCGACATTGGACCTTCGATCCTCGGTGGCTTGCGATCGCCGAACGACCCGCCTGTCCTGAGCATGTTGTACGGCTCAGCCCCGGCGCGGCACTATCCCGGCAAGGGGGGCAGCGCATGCGCGCGCGCGGGGATGTCAATTCAGCGCGCGCAATTCGGTGCGCAGGCGATCGGTTTCGGCGCTTGCCTGCAAAAGCGCGGTCTGCTCCTGCGCGAGTTGCGCGCTTTCGCCGTCGCGTGCCTGGATTTGCGCGCTCAAGTTGGATTGCAGTTGCTTCACGTCACGGTCGGCCCGCGTGAGGGTGTCCGTCACTTCGGCAATTTCGTCCATGTTTGTAAAGGCGTAAGCCAGCGCGATGAAGGTGGCGACTGCTGCCATGCCCTTGGCGGAATCCGAAAATGCGTTGCTGTCGTCGGCAAGTATCCGGGTTCCGCCGAAACCCGCAGCAATTGCCGCGATGGCCAGTTTGTGATTGCCCATATAGGCCTCGACTTTGGCGCGGTAATCGGT
>JAEUNN010000263.1 GCA_016791085.1 Rhodocyclaceae bacterium
TGGTGGCGCGCGACATCACCAATTTCGCGGTGATCGGCCAGTTCGAGCGGGTAGGCGACGTGCTCGCGCACTATGCGCGCACGGAAGATTTGCACGCCCTGCGCTACCTGGACGTGCGCGGCGGGCGCGTCGATGCGCCGACTACCGGCATCGCGCCGGACCGGCCGGAGTGGTTCGCCGACTGGCTGGGGCTCAAGCGCGAAGCCACGCGGCGCGAACTCAATTACGGCCGCCACGCATATGGCGTGCTGGAATTCGAATTTTCCGCGGCACGCCTGGAAAACCGGCTGTGGTTCATCGCGCGCACCCTGCTCGGGTTTACCGTGGTCGGTCTGGTGGTGCTGGGGCTGGCCATCCGTTTCATCCTGAACCAGGGCCTCAAGCCGGTGTACCGCCTCACGCGGGCGACCCGCCAATTGACCAGCGGGAATTACCAGGCGCGCGTGCAGTTGCGCTCCCAACCCGTGCCGGAGCTGCAAAGCCTCATCGAAAATTTCAATGCCATGGCCGATGCCGTGGATGCGCAGCGCAATACCCTGGCGCGGCGCGAGGCCTGGCTCAAGCGCTTCGCCCAGATCATCAGTTCGGACGCCTGGCGCTCCGCGCGCATCCGCGCGCTGCTCGAAATGGCCAGCCAGCACCTGGATTTGCAGGCCGCCTGCCTGCTGGTGCGCGCGCCGGAAGGCTGGCGTTTCGAGCATGCGGTTCCGTCCCACAACGAACTGTTCGCGCTGCAGCCAGACTGGGCCAATGCACTGGCCCTGTATGCGGCGCCCAAGGGCATGATCTGGAGCACCGACGCCCCCGACCTGCCGGAAGACGCGCCGGCACCGTTCGCCGCCTATGTGGCGGTTTTGTTCCACACCGATGACGGCGGCACGCACATGATCGTGCTGTGCGCGGATACGCCGCGCGCGGCGGATTTCGATCAGGACGAACTGGGCATGGTGCGGCTCGCCAGCGACTGGCTGCGCTCGGCGCTCAACGCCGAGCGCCAGGCGCGCCTGCTGGCTCAGGAAAAGGAGCTCGCCGACGTGACGCTGGCGTCCATAGGCGATGCCGTGCTCACCACCGATGCCGAAGGGCGCGTGTCCTATCTGAATGGCGCCGCCGAAAAACTAACCGGCTGGCAACTGGCGCGCGCGGTCGGGCGCGAACTGGCCATCATCATGCCCATCGCCGATCCGGCCAGCGGCACCGCGCAACCGAATTCTTTCCACGCCGCGCTGGAACGCTCCGGCCGCACCGGGCGCCAGGTGTGGCAACTGACGCGGCATGACGGCAAGGTCGGCTTCATAGACGAGTCGGTGGCACCGATACGCGATGCGCTCAATTGCGTGGTGGGCGCCGTGGTGGTATTCCACGACGTGACCGAATCGCACCAGCAAGCCAGCAAATTGAGCTGGGAAGCCAGCCACGATCCGCTCACCGGGCTTATCAACCGCGCCGAGTTCGAGCGCCGCCTGCAGCGCCTGGTGCGCGACGCGGACACCCACCAGCGCACCCACAGCCTGATGTTCATGGATTTGGACCGCTTCAAGCACGTGAACGACAGTTGCGGCCACCTGGCCGGCGATCACCTGCTGCGCCAGGTCACGCAGCGCCTGCAGGGCCGCGTGCGCGCCGACGATACGCTGGCGCGCGTGGGCGGTGACGAATTTGCCTTGCTGCTGCATTTTTGCGAAGCGCAGGAAGCCGCGCTGGTGGCGCAGGCCATGATAGATACCGTGCGCACTTTCGAATTTGCCTGGGGCGACTCGCGCCACCGCATAGGCGTATCGATAGGCATCACGGCCGTGCCGCCGGGCCAGCCGGACCCGGCGCAACTGGTCGCCCAGGCCGACACGGCCTGTTACGTCGCCAAGGCCAACGGCCGCAACCGCTATTACATCCACCAGACCAGCGCGGCCGACATGTCGCCGCAGCAGGCGGAATTGCGCTGGATGGCGGATGTCGAGGAGGCGCTCGCGGAGGAGCGCATCCTGCTCTACGAACAGCCGGTCGTGCCCCTGTCGGGCGATGAGCGCAGCGGGGCTCATGCGGTGGAATTTTTGCCGCGCATCGAAGACGCCGCGGGGCGCGCCATCGCGCCGGCCCAGTTCATCGCCGCGGCCGAGCGCTCGGGCCGCATGCCGGCGCTGGACCGCTGGGTGCTGGCGCGCGCCTGCGCACAACTTGCCGCGCGCCCTGGCCACTATGCCTGGGCCTCGGTCAACGTGTCGCAGTTCAGCGTGATGGACCCGGACTTTGCCGAGGACGCCTGGCAAATCATCGCCAAATCCGGCGTCGATGCGCGGCGCCTGTGTTTCGAAATCGCCGAAAGCGCGGCGCTCGCCAATCTGCCCGCCGCGGAACGTTTGACGCGCGCGCTGCGCGCGCGCGGCTGCCTGATCGCCATCGATGGTTTCGGCGGCGGCTTGTCGGCATTTTCGTCGTTCAAACAACTGCCGCTGGATTTGCTCAAGCTCGACCCGCAACTGGTGCGCGACGCGCACGACGACGCCGTCGCGCGCGCCCAGATCGCCGCCACGGCGCTTGCCGCGCGGCGCCTGGCAATCGCCACCATCGCGGTGGGCGTGGAATTTCCCGAGGACGTTCCGATGTTGCGCGAACTGGGCATGGACCACGCGCAAGGCTACGCGCTGGGCCGGCCGCAGCACATACTTGCCGAAATGGTGCGGGCGCAAAGTCGCGCCTGAGCCTGCCGCAGGCCGCTGCCGTGGCGGGGCGCCATGCACTCGCCCGGGGCCGCACCGCGCCCTGTGTGGTTGTATGTTCCCCGGAGTTTCGACACGCTGAGGGCAGCGCGCGCAGCCGCGGTCGGGCACCTCACCACCGTTCTCGCGGGCAGGCGCCACCCGGCCCGGACTGCCCGCGCCACGCTGCCGGTCGCGCGCGCGGCAAGCGCGTGCTACTTTGGAAACACGCCTGAGCGCCCGTGCGCCGGATCAGTCCCCCGGGACGGCACCGCCGCCCCCCAACCAAGCGGAGGATAGAATGGCTTATCACCTCGAAGGACGGCTGCTTGAAGTATGCAATTGCCGCGTGCTTTGCCCCTGCTGGATAGGCGAAGACCCCGATTACGGCACCTGCGACACCATCGTGGCATGGCGCATAGACAGCGGCAGCGTGGATGGCGTGGACGTGAGCAATACCACCATAGCCGCAGTCGCGCACGTGCCCGGCAACATACTTCAGGGCAACTGGGCAGCCGCCATATTCGTCGATGACACGGCATCCAAGGCGCAGGAAGAAGCCCTCATCAGGGTTTATTCGGGGCAGGCCGGCGGCCCGGTGGCCGACCTCGCAAAACTGATAGGCACCATCGTGTCGGTCGAGCGCGCACCGATACAGTTCGACGTGCAGGGGGGCAAAGGTACGCTCGCCATCGGTACCGACTATTTTGCCGAGCTCGATCCCTATCTGGGCGCCACGGGCGGCAAAACCACGCTGTCCGACACCATATTCTCAACCGTGCCGGGGGCCCCGGTATTCGTCGGCAAGGCGCCGGTGTATCGCTCGAAAAACGCCGCGCTGGGCATAGACGTGAACCTGTCCGGCCATAACGCCCTGCAGAGCACCTTCGTGTTCGACGCCTGAACCGGGCGCCGCGCTCATGCCTGCCGTGGCCGCCCTCGCGCACAGGCGGGTGTTCGTGCCGGCGCTGGCCCTGCTGGCGGTCAGCGCCTGGCTGGCGCTGTGGGCCTGGTCGGCCAGCCCCTATGCGCTGTATCTGAACCACGGCGATCTGACCGCGGCGGGTCCGTTGGCGGAAATCTGCCGGCGCATTCCGGGCGGCGGCGTGATCGTGCCGGCGGCGCTGTACGGCGCCGCCTGGGTGCTCATGTGCACGGCCATGATGTTGCCCACGACCGCACCGCTATTTGACTTGTTCGATCGCCTGAGCGCCGGCCGGCCGGACCGCGCGCAATTGTTTGCGCTGCTGGCGCTGGGCTATGCGGCGGTCTGGGCGGCATTCGGCGTGGTTGCCCATGCCGCGCACGCCGCGCTGCTGGCGGCGGTATCCAGCGTGCCCGAACTGGCCTGGCGCGGCTGGCCGGCCGGCGCGGCGGTGATCGCGCTGGCCGGGGCGTTCCAGTTCAGCGAACTTAAATACCGCTGCCTGGAAAAGTGCCGCACGCCGCTCAGTTTCGTGATGCAGCATTGGCGCGGCCGTGCCCAGGCCGCGCAGGCGTTCTGGCTGGGCGCGCACCACGGCGTGTTTTGTGTGGGCTGCTGCTGGGCCCTCATGCTGCTCATGTTTGCGGTGGGCAGCGGCAACCTGGGCTGGATGCTGGCGCTGGCGGCGGTCATGGCCATGGAGAAAAATCTGCCCTGGGGCCGCCGCCTCAGCGCGCCGCTGGGGTATGCGCTGCTGTCCTGGGCGGCGCTGCTGGTGGCGGTCAATCTGCAAGCCTGAGGCATGGACGCCGTCACCGATCGCCCACCGGCACTGCGCATCCTGCTGCTTACCGCACTCGCCATGCTGGCGTTCGCGGCAAATTCCCTGCTGTGCCGGCTGGCACTCACGACCCCCGACATAGACCCGGCCAGTTTCGGCAGCATACGGCTCGCCTCGGGCGCCGCCATGCTGGCCCTGGTGCTGCACCTGCGCAGCGGCGAAGCGCCGCGCTACACGGACTGGTTCGCCGCCGTGATGCTGTTTGCCTATGTGGCGCTTTTTTCTTTCGCCTATCTCGAACTTGCGGCCGGTACCGGCGCGCTCATCCTGTTCGGCGCGGTACAGCTCACCATGTTTGCGGTCGGCCTGTCTTCCGGCGAGCGCTTCCCGCTACCGGCGCTGGGCGGACTATTGCTCGCCGCGGGCGGGCTGGTGTATCTGGTGTCGCCCGGCCTGGCCGCGCCGCCGCTGTTCGGCGCCACGCTCATGGCCGCGGCCGGCGTCGCCTGGGGCCTGTACTCCTTGCGCGGCCGCCGGGCCGGGAATCCGCTTGCCGCCACGGCCGGAAATTTCTTGCGGGCAACCCCCTTTGCACTGGCACTAAGTCTGTACTACGGCGGGGCCGCGCACGCCGGTGCGACCGGCGTCGCGCTGGCCGTGGCGTCCGGCGCCATCACGTCCGGCCTGGGCTATGTGATCTGGTACGCGGCCCTGCCAGGCCTGGGATCCATGCGCGCCGCCACGGTGCAACTGTCGGTGCCGCCCATCGCCGCATTCGGCGGCGCGCTGCTGCTGGGCGAGACGCCCAGCCTGCGCCTCATCCTGGCGTCGGTCGCCATCCTGGGCGGCATCGCCATCGTGCTCGCCACGCGCGCACGCAAATAGGCCGCGGCGCACGCCGCAACCCCCGGGCGCGGTGCAGCCGCCGCGCCGCTTCGGCAATTTTCTGTACGAGGACTATTCGATGAGCCAAGCTGCCGTCACCTTCATCGGCCTGGGCCGCATGGGTGCCCCGATGGCGCGCAACCTGCTTGCCGCGGGTTTCGAGCTGACTATCCATAACCGCTCGCCCAAAGCGGCGGAACCGCTGGTCAGCGCCGGCGCGCGACTGGCGCCGAGCCCGGCGCAGTCCGTCACGCCGGGCGGAATCGTGGTGTCCATGCTGGCCCATGACGCCGCGCTGGAAGCCGTGACGCTGGGCGAACAGGGTTTCGCCGCGGCTCTGGGCAGCGGCGGCCTGCATATTTCAATGAGTACCGTGGCGCCGGAAATTTCGCGCCGTCTGGCACAGGAACATGAGCGTCACGGCAGCCAGTTCGTGGCCGCTCCGGTGTTCGGGCGGCCCGACGCGGCCGCCGCGCGCAAGCTCAGGATTTGCCAATCAGGCGCGCCGGACGCCAAGTTGCGGGCGCGGCCGATATTCGATGCGTTGGGCCAGGGCGTGTTCGATTTCGGCACCGACCCGGGCGCCGCCAATGTGGCCAAACTATGCGGAAATTTTTTGATATTCGCGGCGGTCGAGGCGCTCGCCGAAACCTTCACGCTGGCCGAAAAGAGCGGGCTGGACCGGAGCGCGCTGGCGGCGTTTTTCGGCCAGACCATATTCGCCTGTCCGGTCTATCAGGACTATGGACGCATCGTTGCGGAACGCGCTTTTGAACCGCCCGGATTCACGCTGGAACTTGGGCTCAAGGACATGCGCCTGGTGCGCGACGTGGCCGAAACGGCCGGCGTGCCTATGCCTATCGGCGACCTCTTGCGGGCGCGCCTGCTGTCCGGCATCGCGCAGGGGCGGGGCCAGCTCGATTTCACGGCCATCGAACTGGCCTGCGCGGGCGACGCGGGGCTGGCCGCGCCGCGTTAGGCGGCCGCTGCTATTGCGCGGCTTTGCTGCGCGGGGTGCGGCCCGGCCGGCGCCGGTGGCGCGCGCGCGGGGCACGCTTGGCCGGCGCGCCGTCCGCAGTTTCCGCCAGTGCGGCATCTTCCAGGCCATCGCCCGGCACATCCGCCGGGGCGGCGGCAGCCTGCGGCTCGGCGTCCGCACTTTCTGAACAGTGCGCTGGGTGTGCCGCCTCGACGACGGTGCCATCGCCGCCGCAGGCTGGTTGCGCAGCCGGCGACGCGGCAAGCGGTTCGGTCGCAGACGCGGCGTCGCGGGCGATTTCGGCCTGTACGGCGGGTTCGGCCTCAAGGGCGATTTCGGCCTGTACGGCGGGTTCGGCCTCAAGCGCAATGTCGGCCTGTACAGCGGATACTTCCGCGGCCGCGGCCACGTCCTCGGCGCTGCCCGCCAATGCCGCTTCGGGCTCGGTCGCCGCCGGCTCCGGCAAGGGGTCGAGCTCCAGGCTAAGTTGTTGCGGGCCGGCTGCCGCCAGTTCGCGCGCCTCGCCGTACAGCGGATACAGTTCCGGATAGGCGAATACGCCCGGTGCGCCGCCGGTATGGACGAACACCACGCCGTCGCCGGCACCGAAATATCCCTGGCGGAACAGGCCGATCAACCCTGCCATGGCCTTCCCGGTATATACCGGGTCCAGCACCATTCCTTCGTGGCGCGCGGCAAGCGCGACCGCTTCGAGCATTTGCGGCGTCGGTTTGGCATAGCCCGGTCCGGCCCAATCGTCCAACACCGTCACCGCGGCGCGCGGCAGGCGCCGCCCGCGCAGCGCCGCGACGGTCGCGGACGCAAGTTCGAACACCGTGTCTTCCTGTTCGCGGCGGCGGCCTTCGACGGCAATGCCCAGCACCCTGATGCGCGCATCGAGCATGTGCAGTCCCGCCACCAGGCCGGCCTGGGTGCCGCCGCTGCCATTGGCGAGCACCACGGCGCGGATTGCGTGCGGCAGCGTGGCGATCTGCTGCAGCAATTCTTCGGCGCACATCACATAGCCGAAATTGCCCACCAGGCAGGACCCGCCCACCGGTATCAGGTAGGGCTTGCGCCCTTCCGCGCGCAAAATTTCGGCGCGCTCGGCCATGGCTTCTTCGCGGCTGGCCGGCGCGGCGATCTGCGTGATGCGCGCCCCGAACAAACGATTGAGGATCACGTTGCCGCTTTCCATATAGGCCGCGGCAGGCCGTGCGCCGTAGCGCAGCACCAGTTCGCAATCCAGGCCCAGGCGCGCGCAGGCCGCGGCGGTCTGGCGCGCATGGTTGGATTGCATCGCGCCGACGGTAAGTATGGTGTCGGCGCCGCGCGCACGCGCATCGCCGAGCAGAAATTCGAGTTTGCGCAGTTTGTTGCCGCCCAGGCCGAGGCCGGTCTGGTCGTCGCGCTTGATGTACAGGTGCCGCGCGCCCAGCGCCTGGCCCAGGCGCGGCGCGGCTTCCAGCGGCGTGGGCAGTTGCGCCAACGCGACGCGTATATCCGCTTGGGGCATAGGCTTAGATCCGGCGCCGCGGCGTTCAGCGCGCGCGACGCAGTTTGCGTGGAGCGAAAATTACGCCGGCGCTTGCACCGGATGCGGCGAGGGCGAATGCCGGCGTGACGTATTCGTAAAGCATGGCGTCAAGATGCCATAAAAAAGCCGGGACTGCGCCCGGCTTTTTTGCTGCAGGGTAAGGCGCACCGCAGGGCGCGCCCGCACCCTTAGCCGGCAGGGGTCTCCTGCGCCTCGGCCGCTGCGGCGCCACCTTCCGGGCGGTCCAGCAGTTCTACCAGCGCCATGGGGGCGTTGTCACCGACGCGGAAACCCATTTTGAGTATGCGCAGGTAGCCGCCGGGACGCTTGGCGAAACGCGGGCCCAGTTCGTCGAACACCTTGACGACCATTTCGCGGTCGCGCAGGCGCGCAAACGCGAGACGGCGATTCGCCACGGTGGGCGTCTTGCCCAGCGTGATGATGGGTTCGACGACGCGGCGCAGTTCTTTGGCCTTGGGCAGCGTGGTGCGTATGACTTCGTAACGCAGCAGCGCGTTGCTGAGGTTACGCAACATGGCCGAGCGGTGCGCGCTCGTGCGGTTAAGTTTGCGTAGTCCGTTTCCGTGACGCATGGTGCAACCTTTCTGAATGTTATGCGGCCGCCGCTGGTCAGGCTAGCGGCCGGTTCATCGTTGCGCGGTGGCAGGCCCGCTGCGCAAGGCAGGGGGCCGCGCGGGCGCCCCGCTCATCGGGCGCCCTGTGCACGCCGCGCGCTCAGACTTTTTCGAGGCCGGCGGGCGGCCAGTTCTCCAGCTTCATGCCCAGCGTAAGTCCGCGCGAAGCCAATACTTCCTTGATTTCGTTGAGCGACTTGCGGCCCAGGTTGGGCGTCTTGAGCAGTTCGGTTTCGGTGCGCTGGATCAGATCGCCGATGTAGTAAATGTTTTCCGCCTTGAGGCAGTTGGCGGAACGCACGGTCAGTTCCAGGTCATCCACGGGACGCAGCAGGATCGGGTCGATCTTGGCCGTATCGCCGCGCGGATAGTCGCTGCTGGACATGGGCGCGCCGACCAGATCGGCGAACACCGACAGCTGATCCACCAGGATGCGGGCGGCCGAACGCACCGCCTCTTCCGGCTCCAGCGCGCCGTTGGTTTCGATGTCTATGACCAGACGATCGAGGTCGGTGCGCTGTTCCACGCGTGCCGACTCGACCGTGTAGCTCACGCGGCGCACCGGGCTGAACGACGCATCGAGCATGATGCGGCCGATGCCGGTGGATTCACCGACCGGGCGCGCCGTGGCGGGCACATAGCCGCGGCCCTGCTCGATCTTGATCTGCATGTCGAGCTTGCCGCCGGGGGCAATGTGAGCGATCACGTGGTCCGGATTGATGATTTCCACGTCGTGCGTGGTTTCAATGTCACCGGCTGTAACGACACCTTCACCGCTGCGCGTGAGCTGCAGGATCGCATCGTTGCGATTGTGCAGCTTGAGCACCACGCCCTTCAGGTTGAGCAGGATGTCAACGACATCTTCGCGCACGCCATCTAGGGTGGAATACTCGTGCAGCACGCCCTGGATATTTACTTCCGTGGGCGCGTAACCGGGCATGGACGACAAAAGGATGCGGCGCAGGGCATTGCCCAGAGTGTGGCCGTAGCCACGCTCGAACGGCTCCATCATCACCCGGGCATGTACCGGGGAGAGGTTTTGTACGTCTATGATGCGCGGCTTGAGTAGAGAGCTGCTTTGCATCTGCGATCCTCAGACTGGGAGCGGCCGTTTGCGACGACACTCCCTTCTTATGAATTAGCGGGAATAAAGCTCGACCACGAGACCTTCGTTAAAGGTCGCCGGCAGCTCGCTACGCTGCGGATAAGCTTTAAACGTACCCTTGGCGGCCTTCACGTCTACCGACAGCCATTCCGGGAATCCACGGCTTTCGGCAGCCTCCATGGCAGCCTTGGAGCGAAGGTGGGTGCGCGCGCGTTCGCTCAATTCCACCACGTCACCGGGACGCAGCGAAAACGACGGGATATTCACGCGGCGGCCATTCACCAGCACACCGTTGTGGCGCACGACCTGCCGCGCTTCGGCGCGCGAAGCACCGAAACCCATGCGATAGGCGACGGTATCGAGGCGAGCCTCGAGCAATGCCAGCATGTTTTCGCCGGTCTGCCCCTTGCGCCGCTCGGCTTCCGCATACACCTTGCGGAACTGCCGCTCGAGCACGCCGTAAGTACGGCGCAGCTTGAGTTTCGCGCGCAGTTGCTGACCATAGTTGGAAAGCCGCTGGCCGGATTTCTGGCCGTGCTGGCCGGGGGCGTAAGAACGCCGCTCGACCGCGCACTTGTCGGTGAAGCACTTTTCGCCCTTCAGGAAGAGCTTTTCGCCTTCGCGGCGGCACTGGCGGCACTTGGCGTCCAGATTGCGAGCCATGTCATGAACTCCTTGTCGTCAGATGCGGCGCTTTTTGGGCGGACGGCAACCGTTGTGCGGAATCGGGGTGATGTCCGAAATGCTGGAGATTTTCAGTCCCAGCGCGTTCAGCGCGCGCACCGCAGATTCGCGGCCCGGGCCGGGGCCCTTGATGCGCACTTCGAGGTTTTTCACACCGCATTCCTGCGCGGCCTTGCCGGCCGCTTCGGCTGCCACCTGGGCCGCGAAAGGCGTGCTTTTGCGCGAGCCCTTGAAACCGGCGCCGCCGGAGGTTGCCCACGACAAGGCATTGCCCTGGCGATCGGTGATGGTAATGATGGTGTTGTTGAAGGACGCGTGCACGTGGGCAATGCCCTCGGCAACGTTCTTCTTGACCTTTTTCCGGACTTTTGCGGAAGCAGTCTTGGCCATGGTTTATGGTTCCGATTATTTCTTGGCGGCGGCAATGGCCTTGCGCGGGCCCTTGCGCGTACGCGCGTTGGTACGGGTGCGCTGGCCGCGCACGGGCAGGCCGCGGCGATGACGCACGCCACGGTAGCAACCCAAATCCATGAGCCGCTTGATGCTCATGGTCACCTCGCGGCGCAGATCACCCTCGATCGTGTATTTGCCCACCTGTTCGCGCAGCTTGTCCATGTCCTCTTCGGTGAGGTCTTTGATCTTGGTCGTGCGCGCGATCCCCGCGGCGTCGCAAATCTTTTGCGCGCGGGTTCTACCGATACCATAAATCGCAGTGAGTGCAATTTCGGTATGCTGGTGGTTCGGAATGTTTACGCCGGCAATGCGGGCCATTCATTCACCCCAAAAAGCTAAACGTTAAATTATAACTGGTGCGCCGAGGTTTATCAACCTTGACGCTGCTTGTGCCGCGGATCGGTACAAATGATGCGCACGACGCCACGGCGACGTATGACTTTGCACTTGCGGCAGATTTTCTTCACCGAAGCCTGGACTTTCATGGCTATCTCCGTAGTTGGGTCCACCCCGCGGGCCGGACCGGAAAAGATCTTATTTCGCGCGGAAAACGATGCGGCCCTTGGTCAGATCGTAGGGCGTCAGCTGCACCGTCACCTTGTCACCGGGCAATATGCGGATGTAATGCATGCGCATCTTGCCCGATATGTGTCCGAGTACCACGTGGCCGTTCTCGAGCTTTACCCGGAACGTTGCATTGGGCAGGTTTTCCAGTACCTCGCCCTGCATTTCGATAACGTCTTCCTTGGCCATCTTCCCGCTTTCAGCGCATTCCCATGCCGCCGCCCTTGAAGTTGGCCTTCTTGAGCAGACTTTCGTACTGGTGCGACATGATGTAGGCCTGCACCTGCGCCATGAAATCCATCGTGACGACCACGATGATCAGGAGCGATGTTCCACCGAAGTAGAACGGCACGTTCCACTTCAGGATAAGAAACTCGGGCAGCAGGCACACCAGCGTCACATACACCGCACCGGCCAGGGTCAGCCGCATCAATATCTTGTCGATGTAGCGCGCAGTCTGTTCGCCGGGCCGTATGCCGGGAACGAAGGCACCACTCTTCTTGAGGTTGTCAGCCGTTTCCTTGGAGTTGAACACCAGGGCCGTGTAGAAAAAACAGAAGAACACGATGGCCGCGGCATACAGCATCACGTATATGGGCTGTCCCGGCGACAAGGCGGCGGCGATATCCTTGAGCCAGCGCGCACCTTCGTGACTGCCGAACCATCCTGCCACGGTGGCCGGGAACAGGATGATGGACGAGGCGAAAATCGGCGGAATCACACCCGACATGTTCAGCTTCAGGGGCAGGTGCGAACTTTGACCGCCATACACCTTGTTGCCGACCTGACGCTTGGCGTAATTCACGAGTATCTTGCGCTGGCCGCGCTCGACGAATACCACCAGCCAGGTCACACCGAACACCAGCGCAAGGATGAACAGCGCCACCAGCGGATGCATGGAGCCCTGGTTCACCAGTTCGAACAGGCCGCCCACCGAGTTTGGCAAACCCGCCGCGATACCCGCGAATATGATGATCGAAATGCCGTTGCCTATACCGCGTTCGGTAATCTGTTCGCCCAGCCACATCAGGAACAAGGTGCCGGTAACCAGCGTGGACACGGCGGTCAGGCGGAAGGTGAAGCCCGGGTCGAGCACCACCCCCTGCGCCTCCAGCCCTATGGCGATGGACAGGCTTTGTACCAATGCCAGCGCCACGGTTCCGTAACGCGTGTATTGCGTGATTTTGCGCCGCCCGGCTTCGCCTTCTTTCTTGATGGCTTCCAGCGCCGGCAAGGCCACGGTCAACAACTGCATGATGATCGAGGCCGATATGTAGGGCATGATGCCCAGCGCGAAAATCGTGAACTTCGACAGCGCGCCACCCGAAAAC
The DNA here is from genome assembly GCA_016791085.1 of Rhodocyclaceae bacterium. Classification (GTDB taxonomy): domain Bacteria; phylum Pseudomonadota; class Gammaproteobacteria; order Burkholderiales; family Rhodocyclaceae; genus JAEUNM01. The sequence goes on from JAEUNN010000263.1 coordinate 12,576, forward strand.
AGGTTCAACACGCCCAGGATGCCGCCCTTCTGGCCTTCGAAAAAGCGCGCCAGCGCATCCGGATCGATGCCGGGCACAGGAATGTGCGCACCGATCCGGTAGACGAACAGGCCCCCCGCCAAAAACCACAGGCGGCGCCAGAGGTCGGCGAACTTCCCGGACTTGCCCAGTTGTGGCGTGGCGTTGGCCAAGTTTTACTCCGTCACCGAGCCGCCGGCCGCTTCTATGGCCGCGCGCGCGCCCTTGCTGGCGCCTACGCCTTTCAGCGTTACCTTGCGGTTGATCGCACCGGCCAGGATGACCTTGGCCGACAGCGCGTCGAACGGCACCACGCCGGCCTGTTGCAGCGCCAGCAGGTCAATGTCCTCGACCGGCAGGCCGTTCAGATCGGACAGACGCACTTCGACGTTGCGATCGGCGGTGCGCGAGGTGAAGCCGCGCTTGGGCAGACGGCGCTGCAGCGGCATCTGGCCGCCTTCGAAGCCGACCGACTTCCAGCCGCCGGAGCGGGATTTCTGGCCCTTGTGGCCGCGTCCGCAGGTTTTGCCGAGGCCGCTGCCTATGCCGCGTCCGACGCGTTTTTTGGCGCGCTTGGAACCCGCGGCGGGTTTGATGTCGTTAAGTTCCATGTTCGTTCAGCCTTCGCACTTCACGAGATAGGCAACCTTGTTGACCATGCCGCGCACGGCCGGCGTGTCTTCCAGCATGACGCTCTGGTTGAGCTTGCGCAGACCCAGGCCGCGCACCGTGGCACGGTGGCCCTGCTTGCTGCCTATGGGACTTTTGACCAAAGTCACCTTGAGGGTTTTGTCAGCCATCGCGCCGCTCCTTAGCCGAGGATTTCTTCGACGGATTTGCCACGCTTGGCGGCAATTTCCGCGGGCGAGGACATTTTCGACAGCCCGTCCAGCGTGGCACGCACCACGTTGTAGGGGTTGGTCGAGCCCAGGCACTTGGCAACCACGTCGGTCACGCCCATGACTTCGAACACGGCGCGCATCGGACCGCCGGCGATGATGCCGGTACCCGCGGCGGCGGGCTGGATGAGCACCCGGGAGGCGCCATGCCGGCCGATCACCGGGTGATGGAACGAGCCGTCCCGGAGGTTCATCTTGGCCAGCTTGCGGCGCGCCTCGTCCATGGCTTTCTGCACGGCCACCGGCACTTCACGCGCCTTGCCCTTGCCCATGCCGACGGCACCGTCGCCGTCGCCGACCACGGTCAGTGCGGCGAAGCCGAGGATGCGACCACCCTTGACGACCTTGGTGACGCGATTGATCGCCACCATCTTTTCACGCAGGCCGTCGTCGCGCTCCTCGGACGCCTGCTGCTGCTTCTTTTGCGGTTTAGCCATGCCTGCCTCGCTTAAAACTTGAGTCCGCTTTCACGCGCCGCTTCGGCCAGAGCCTTCACGCGACCGTGATACTGGAAACCCGAGCGGTCGAACGCGACCTGTTCTATGCCCTGGCTCTTGGCGCGCTCGGCGATGAGCTTGCCGACCACCTGGGCCGCCGCGACGTTGCCGCCGTTGGGCACCTGCTGGCGCACCGTAGCTTCCGCGGTGGAAGCCGAGGCCAGCACCTTGGTGCCGCAGCCGGACCACACCTGGGCGTAGATGTGACAGTTCGAACGATGCACCGACAGGCGGACAGCTTTCTGTGCGGCGATCTTGAGGCGCGTCTGGCGCGCCCGGCGCAAGCGTGATTGCTTCTTGTCCATGTGCCTGTTCCCTTACTTCTTTTTGGTTTCCTTGATCACGACGACTTCGTCGGAGTAACGCACGCCCTTGCCCTTGTAGGGTTCGGGCGGACGATAGGCGCGCACTTCGGCGGCGACCTGTCCGACTTTCTGCTTGTCTATGCCCTTGATCAGGATTTCCGTCTGCACCGGGGTTTCCACCTTCACGCCGGCCGGCATGGCATGCACGACCGGATGCGAAAAGCCCAGCGACAAATTGAGCTTGTCACCCTGCGCCTGGGCGCGATAACCCACGCCCACCAGCGTGAGCTTGCGCTCGAAACCTTTGGTGACGCCGGTGACCATGTTGTTCACGAGCGCCCGCATGGTGCCGGACAGTGCATTGGCGTTGGCCTTGCCGGCCACTGCGGCAAACGACAGCTTGTCGTCTTCCTTGGTGATCGTGACGGCGGGCGACAGCGCCTGGTTCAACTGGCCGAGCGGACCTTTGACGGAAATTTCGGCTTCCGTCAGCGTGACGTCTACGCCTTTGGGCAGGACGACCGGATATTTCGCTACGCGCGACATGTTTCCATCCTCCCCTTAGGCGACCAGGCAGATCACTTCGCCGCCGACATTGGCGGCGCGGGCCTTGCGGTCGGTCATGACGCCCTTGGGCGTGGACACGATGGCCACGCCGAGGCCGTTCATGACGCGCGGCAGGTCGCCGGTGCCTTTGTAGATGCGCAGGCCGGGACGGCTCACTCGCTCGATGCGCTCGATCACCGGACGGCCGGCGTAATATTTCAGCGCGATATCGAGTTCGCGTTTGCCTTCGGCATCGCGCACCGCGTAACCTTCGATGTAGCCCTCGTCCTTCAGTACGTCGGCGATGGCCACTTTAAGCTTGGAAGACGGCATGCTGACCATGGTCTTCTGAGCCATTTGCCCGTTGCGGATACGGGTCAGCATGTCCGCGATGGGATCACTCATGCTCATCGTGCGTCTCCCGTTACCAGCTCGCCTTGGTCATGCCAGGCACTTCGCCACGGAAGGCGACTTCGCGCAGCTTGTTGCGGCATAGGCCGAACTTGCTGAACACACCGCGCGGACGGCCGGTTAGCGCGCAACGATTGCGCAGGCGCGTCGGATTGGCATTGCGCGGCAGCGCCTGCAGGGCCAGACGCGCATCCATGCGCTCGTCTTCGGACAGCTTGGTGTCCTCGATTTTTGCGACGAGCTCGGCGCGCTTGGCAGCAAACTTGGCCACCAGTTTACGGCGCTTGCCTTCGCGATTGATCAAAGCCAGTTTCGCCATGGTAGCCTCAGTTCTTGAAAGGGAATTTGAAAGCCGCGAGCAAGGCCTTGGCTTCCGCATCGGTTTTCGCGGTGGTGGTGATGCTGATGTTCATGCCACGCAGCGCGTCGATCTTGTCGTACTCGATTTCCGGGAAAATGATCTGTTCCTTGAAACCGATGTTGTAATTGCCGCGGCCGTCGAAGCCCTTGCCGGACACACCGCGGAAATCGCGGATACGCGGCATGGCGATGGACACCAGACGATCGAGGAATTCGAACATGCGCGGGCCGCGCAGCGTGACCATGCAGCCTATCGGATAACCGGCGCGGATTTTGAAACCCGCGATGGCTTTGCGCGCTTTGGTCACGACGGGCTTCTGGCCGGCGATTTTCTGCATGTCGCCGACCGCGTGCTCCAGCACCTTCTTGTCACCGACCGCTTCACCGACGCCCATGTTGAGCGTGATCTTGGTGATGCGCGGCACCTCCATGACCGACTTGTAGCCGAACTTGGCTTGCAGTTCGGCCATCACGGTATTTTTGTAGAACTCTTGCAGACGCGCCATGTGCTTTCCTTAGGCGTTGACGAGTTCGCCGTTGGACTTGAAGAAACGCACCTTGCGTCCGTCTTCAAGCACCCGTATGCCAACGCGATCGGCTTTTTGCGTGGCCGGGTTATAGAGGGCGACGTTGGAAATATGGATGGGCATGTCTTTTTCGGTGATGCCGCCCTGAATGCCCTTCATGGGATTCGGACGGGTGTGCTTCTTCACCCGATTGATGCCTTCCACGACCAGGTGGTCGGCATCGACGCGCATGAGCACGGTGCCGCGCTTGCCCTTGTCCTTGCCGGTCAGGACGATCACTTCATCGCCCTTGCGTATCTTTTGCATGCTTAACCTCGGTGGCTGCGTGTCAGAGCACTTCGGGCGCCAGCGACACGATTTTCATGAAGCGCTCGGTACGCAGTTCGCGCGTGACCGGCCCGAAAATGCGGGTGCCCAGCGGTTCGAGTTTGTTGTTGAGGAGCACGGCGGCATTGCCGTCGAAGCGGATCAGCGAACCGTCGGGGCGGCGCACGCCCTTGGCGGTACGTACCACGACGGCGTTGTAGACTTCGCCCTTCTTGACGCGGCCGCGCGGCGCGGCATCCTTGATGCTGACCTTGATCACGTCACCGATGCCGGCGTAGCGGCGCTTGGAGCCGCCCAGCACCTTGATGCACATGACTGAACGCGCGCCGGTATTGTCGGCGACGTCCAACAACGACTGCATTTGTATCATTTGTCCACTCTCCAACTTGTCCCGGGGCATGAGCCGCGGTCAGTCTTGGATCCCGTAAAAGGGAGTTCAACTACGAAGCGCCAGGAAGAATTGACTGGCGAGAGGCAAAGAGGCGCGATTCTGGCATAAAGTTTTGCAGCGCGCAATACCCCCGTGGCGCTGAAATGTGCATCAGCCCCGCCGGGGGTCCGGGCGGCACCCGCGGATCAGGCCGCGCCGGTCCAGTTCTGCATCACCTGCGGCCACAGGCGCGCGGCGCGCGTCCACCATTGCGTGGTGGCGAACGGCAGGCGCGTCAGCAGCGCAAGCACTTCGGCGTTGCTGGCGTGCGTGGCGACGCCGGGCAGATCGAGCGGAGTCAGGCTGCGGCCGGGCAGCTCCGCCAGAAAATGCAGCAAACCCAGTTTCATCAAGCCCGCATCGGGCACCGGCCCGCCGGCCAGGTCGGCCAGCACGCCCGACAGGGACAGCCAGGCTTTGCGCAGCACGATCAGATTTTCCGGATAGGCGGGGGCGCCGGTCGCGGCGACATCGTCCAGCAGCGCCAGCATCCAGTCCAGCCCGGGCAGGCCGCCGCGCTGTACATAGCGATCCAGCGCGCGATCGACCGGCGCCGCCAGCGCCGGGTGGTCCGCGGACATTTCGCCCAGGCCTGCCAGGGAGCGGCGAATTTTGCGCGCGTCCATGCCCAGCGCCCCGAGTGCAATGCCCACCAGCGCGGCACGCTGCGCGCGGTCCAGACGCATGGCGAGGCTCCAGTCGAGCACCGCCACGCGCGCGCCGACCTGCGTGAGCAACAGATTGCCGGCGTGCAGATCGCCATGAAATAGCGCGCAATCGTCGCTGCTGAAAAACGGCCGGCCCATGAGCCCGGTCACCAGCCCCTCGGCGATCCGCGCGCGCTGCGGCGCGGCCAGCGCGGCGTCGGTAATTTTCACGCCGAACACGCGCTCCATGGCCGTCACGCGCGGCGTACACCAGGGCAGGAGGCGCGGCACGTAGAGCAGCGGGTCGCCCGCATAGGCCGCGCCGGCCGCGCGCAGATTGTGCTGTTCACGCTCGAACAGCACCTCTTCGCGCAACAGGCGCTCTATGGTCGCAAACATGTCCTGGTAATCCAGCGCCGGCAGGCCCAGAGCGCGGCCGCGCTCGGCCAGGAAAGCCGCCAGGTGCGGCAACAGCGCGCGGTCTTCGGCCAGACGCGCGTCCATGCCGGGCCGGACCAGCTTGAATACGCCGGCACGGCGCTCGCCCTGTTCGGTCCAGGCGAAAGGCAGCACCACCGCCACGCTGCCTTCGGCCAGCGGCGCAGCGCCCAGATCCACCGGCAGGTCGCCGCCCAGTTCGTGCCGCAATTGCGCCGCGAGCGGCGCCATGTGCTGCGACGACGGCAAGGATTCGAGCGCCTGCAGGCGCTGCCGCAACTCGGCCGGCAAACCGCGCTGGCGCGCCACCACCTGCGCCGCCTTGTGCAGCGCGGGGCTTTGCGCGCACAGCGCGGTCAGGCGTTCGGACGTGCCGGCCGCGAGCAGCAGGCACATTTGCGCGGCGATAATCTCCTTGCGGCGCTGCGGCGACAGGTTTTCAAGGAAAAACCCCAGGCCTTCGGCCAGCAAGGGCCGCCAGGCCGCGTAGCGCTCCGGCAGCAAATCCTGCCAGGGGATGGCCGCGAGCAGCCCGCTCAAAAAGGGATCGCGCAGGCGGCGCTTGCGCCGGCCGGGCGCCACGTTGTCGTGCGGCGGTTGTCTGGAGTCGTGCATCGCGCCTGCGGCCGCAACCCGGTGCGCAAATCAAGTTTGCCCGCGCATCCGGCCCGCGCCCAAATGGTCCCTGTGGCGCGCAGCATAGCGCACCGCCGGGGCCGGGTCAGGACCGGGCCGGATGGCCGGGGACGCGCGGCACGGCACGGCACGGCGCAAGCATGCTCAATCCCGTGCGCTCCGCGCCGGCCGCAGCACCATGCCGTCCGGACATCCGCACCCTGGGGCAAGCGGGCGCGGCGGCACCGTGCACGCGCGGCACGGATGGGTATGCGCCGGCTTAGGGTAATCTTGCCACCCCGATGTACCCGTTCGAGGATTTCACCCCATGATGCGCTACGCCACCCTGCTGGCCCTGTCCTTTCTTACGCTCAACGCCTGCGCCGCGGACGCCCCGGCCGGCGCGGAGGAAAAAACCGCCTCCGGGCTGATCTACAAATCGCTGAAAGACGGAACCGGCGCCAGTCCCACCGCCACCGACATGGTGAAGGTGCACTATCGCGGCACGCTCACCAACGGCACCGAATTCGACAGTTCCTATTCGCGCGGCCAACCTGCCGAATTCCCGCTCAACCGCGTGATTCCCTGCTGGACCGAAGGCGTCGCCAAAATGAAGGTGGGCGGCAAGGCGCAACTGACCTGCCCGCCCGCAATCGCTTATGGCAGCCGCGGCATGGGCGGCGTCATCCCGCCCAACTCGACCCTGGTGTTCGTGGTGGAACTGCTGGATATCCGCAAGTAAGGGGCAGCGCGTCGGCGCGCCCGGCGGGCGGGGCGGCGTAACCCTGCCCCTGGCCGGACGCGGTGGCCAGGCGAGCGCCGCGGGCACTCAATCCCGGTCTCGCGCCCGCAGGCCGGCCAGAGCCGTGCGCGCGACCTCGTGGCAAGCCCTTGCGCCGGGCCGCGCGACGCCCTCCCGCAGCAGGGACGACGGCAGCCGGCATGCTGCGCCGCGCACCGATGGCGGGCTGCAATGGCGGCGCCCGACCCGGCGCGTCACCCGCGCACGAGGAATAATGCCGCGGCCGACCGTCACAGGCACTGTTACGCTTGCGCCACTTGCCGGTCCGCCGCGCGCGGCCGTATCGCCTCCTGCAGGCTGTCCCCAGGACGCACACGGATTCCGCGCAGCGCGCGCCCCGCCGACCGGCCGTACGGAGATGCCGGCATGAGCAGCGTAACGCCTACACCCGCGGCTGGGCCCGCCCCGACCGACCGCATCGCGCGCGCCATTCTGCACAGTCCGCAGGCCGAACGCGCTGCGCGCGGCCGCCGGCATTATTTTCCCGACGCCACGGATGCCGAGTGGTACGACTGGCGCTGGCAATTCCGCAATCGCCTGACGCGGCTGGAACACCTGTACCGCCTGCTGCCCGCACAGGTCGCCGGCAATGGCGCGCTGCGCGAAGTGCTGCGCGAGTTCCGCATGGGCATCACGCCCTACTACCTGTCGCTTATCGACCCGGACGACCCGCGCGACCCCATCGCGCGCCAGGTGCTGCCGCTGGCAGAAGAAAGTTCCGACCTGTCGCTGGGCACGGACGACCCGCTGGGCGAGGAAATGCATTCGCCGGTGCCCGGCATCACGCACCGCTACCCGGACCGCTGCCTGATGGTGGTATCCAATTCCTGCGCCATTTACTGCCGCTACTGCACACGCAAGCGCATCATGGCCGAGGACGTGGTATCCGACCTGGCCCTGGACCGCATGCTGGATTACATCGCGCGCACGCCCTCGATACGCGACGTGATCGTGTCCGGCGGCGACCCGCTCGGTTTCGCCACCGACAAGCTGGACCGCATATTGGGCGGGCTGCGCGCAATCGAGCACGTGGAAATCATACGCATCGGCTCGCGCGTGCCGGTCGCGCTGCCCATGCGCGTCGATGACGAACTGGTGACCATGCTGGCGCGCCATCACCCGCTGTGGATCAACGTGCATTTCAACCACCCCAACGAAATCACGCCGGATGCCGCGCGCGCCTGCGACCGCCTTAGCCGCGCCGGCATTCCGCTCAACAACCAGAGCGCGCTATTGCGCGGCGTGAATGACGACGAGGCGGTGCTGCGCGCGCTGTGCCACGGCCTCATGCAGATGCGCGTGCGGCCGTATTACCTGTTTCATTGCGACCCGGTGCGCGGCGCCGACCATTTCCGCACCACCATCGCGCGCGGCGTGGAATTGATCGAATCCCTGCGCGGCCACACCTCGGGGCTGGCGGTGCCGCAATTCGTGGTGGATGCGCCCGGCGGCGGCGGCAAAATTCCGGTCAATCCGCAATACCTGCTGGCTTACGACCGCGGCCGCGCGCTGCTGCGCAATTTTCAGGGGCGCCTGTACGAGGCGCAGGATCCGCTCGATCTGCCGCCCGGCGCCCTGGCCGGCGCGCGGCTGGCCAATCCCGCGCGCGGCGGCGATCGGCTTGCGCCGAACGGCTGGACCCAAGCGGCCGCCGCGCCGGCGCAGGCCGACGCCGCAGCGCCGCGCCGCGTGAGCGCCTGGGTGCATCCGCGCCGATGAACCCGCATGCCCCCACCGACCGCGACGATTGCCCCATAAAGCCCTGAAATGCTCGATCTTCGTTCGCCTTCGCAAGCCCATCGCGCAACTCGGCGCCGCTACGCAGCCGCTGCCACGGCGCACGCGCCGCCTGTCAGGAAGCGGCCATGCGCGCCGTCGCACCCGGCCGCACAAGGCGCCGGCCGCAGCCGCGCGGGCGCACAACTGAGGAATGCAGCTTGAAAGCGCTGGACATAGGCATCGCCTACGAATTGCGCGCGGAACTGAGCGCCCCCGCGGGCGCGCCGATCGACGCGCTGGAAGAATACGACAGCCCGGACACCCTGGACGCGCTGGCCGGCAGCTTGCGCGCGCTGGGCCATCGCCCGCGCCTCCTGGGCGGCGGGCGCGCCTTTCTGCAGGCCGCGCTGCAGGCGCCGCCCGACCTGGTGTTCAACCTTTCGGAAGGCCGCGCCACGCGCAGCCGCGAGGCGCAACTGCCGGCGGTGTGCGAAATGCTCGACATCCCGTGCACGCACTCGGACCCGCTGGCCATGGCACTGTCACTGGACAAAGCCATGACCAAGCGCGTGCTCCAGTCGGCCGGCCTGCGCACGGCGGAATTCCGCCTCGTCGAAGCGCTGTGCGACATCGAGGCGCTGGACTTGCCGTTTCCGCTGTTCGTGAAGCCGCTGGGCGAAGGATCCAGCATGGGCGTGCGCACCACCTCGCGCGTGGCGGACCACGCCGCGCTGGAGCGCGAAGTCGAGCGCTGCCTGCGCGACTACCGCCAGCCGGCGCTGGTGGAAACCTATCTTGGCGGCGTCGAAGCGACGGTCGGCATCACCGGCTGCGGTGCCGGCGCGCGCGTACTGGGCGTCATGGAAATCGCGCCCGCGCAGGCGCCGGTAGAACAATTTGTGTACGGACTGGAAAGCAAGCGCAACTGGCGCGAACTGGTGCGCTACCATGCGCCCCCGGCAAACCTGACGTCATCCGAATGCGCCGACGCGGCGAACGTGGCACTGGGCGCCTACCGCGCGCTGGGCTGCCGCGACATCGCGCGCGCGGATGTGCGCTTCGACGCGAAAGGCCGGGCACATTTCATGGAAATCAATCCGCTGCCGGGTATCAACCCGATTACCGGCGACATCGTGGTCATGGCCGGCCTGCTGGGCATGAACTACACCGCGCTGGTCGGCGCCATCGTAGCCGCGGCGCTGGCGCGCTACCCGCAGCTGCAATGAGCGCGGCGCCGCAGGACGCACGCGGCATCCTGTGGTTTCTGCGCACGATCGTCCCGCGCATCGCGCGCTATCGCCTGCCGGCCGCGCTGCTGGTGGCGGCGCTCATGGTGGACGTGGCGTTCGAAGCCATGCTGCCGCTGAGCTTCAAATTTCTGATCGACGACGCCATCGTGCCGCACCGCGCCGACCGCCTGCTGGCGATACTCGCCACGCTGGGCGGCGCCGGCCTGGTGGTCGCCTGCGCGCAGCTGGGGCGCGACCGCCTGTACGCCTACCTGGGCGCCAATGTGCTGAACGATTTGCGGCGCGACCTCTACGCGCATTTGCAGACGCTGTCCGCCGGCTATTACTCGCGCACCGCAACGGCCGACATCATGGCGCGCTTTTCCACTGATCTTGCGGCGGTGGAAAACGCCGTGGTGCTGGCGCTGCCGGCCGGGCTCATGTACGGCATGTCGGCACTGGCCAGCGCCGCGGTGCTGGCGCTCCTGGAATGGCGCCTCGCGCTGCTCACTTTGATCGGCCTGCCGCTATGTCTGCTCGGGCCGCGGCTGATCGGCCCGCGCGCCGTGGCGGCCGGCCACGAACTTAGAACGCGCCAAGCCGAACTGGCCGCGATGGTGCAGGAAAACGTGAATGCCCAGCCGCTGGTAAAGGCCTACGGCCTGCGCGGCGTGCTGCAGCCGCAATTCGCGCACAGCGCGGAACAACTGCGGCGCACCGCCATGCGCGCGAATTTTCTGTCCTACCTCATGGAGCGCACGCCCAACATCGGCGTACTGGCATTCAACCTGATGGTGATCGTGGTCGGCGGCTGGCTCGCCTTCGAGGGGCATTTGAGCATAGGCGCGCTGGTGTCGTTTCAAGGGCTGTTCATGACGCTCGCGCGCGGCGTCGAAGGCGTCACGGGCGTGCTGCCGCACCTGGTGCAGGCCACCGGCGGCATGCGCCGCATCGAAACCTTGCTGTGCGAGCGCGCGCTGGTCACGGATGCCGCGGAAGCGCGCGCGCTGCCGCGCCTGGCACACGCCATCAGGCTGGAAAGCGTGGATTTTGCGTATGCGGGCGAACACGCCGGACTGCGCGACATCAACCTGGAAATTCCGGCCGGCAGTTCGGTTGCTTTCGTCGGCGCGAGCGGTTCCGGCAAAAGCACGCTGCTCAATCTGCTGCTGCGCTTTTACGACCCGGCGCGCGGCCGCGTGGTGTTCGACGGCGTGGATATACGCGGCGCCACGCAGGATTCATTGCGCGCCCAGATCGGCGTGGTATTCCAGGAAAGCTTTCTGTTCGATACCAGTGTGCGCGACAACATACGCATGGGGCGCCCGCAGGCGACCGAGGCGGAAATCGCCACCGCCGCACGCCTGGCCGGGCTGGAAGATACCTTGCGCACGCTCCCGCGGGGTTACGACACACGGGTCGGCGAGCGCGGTCATTTGCTGTCCGGCGGCCAGCGCCAGCGCGTGGCCATCGCCCGCGCCTTGTTGCGCGACCCGGCGATCCTGGTACTGGACGAAGCCACCTCGGCACTCGACCCGGCCAGCGAAGCCGCCGTGAATGACACCCTGCGCGCCTTGCGCGCCGGCCGCACGGTGATTGCCGTGACGCACCGCCTGGCCTCGGTGGTCGATGCCGACCGCATCGTCGTGCTGCGCGAGGGCAAACTCGTCGAACAGGGCACGCACGAACAATTGCTCGCCGCCGGCACCGAATACCGCGCCCTGTGGGAAAAACAGTCCGGCTTTTCTTTCAACGCCGAAGGCGACCGCGTCGCCATCGCCTCGGAACGCCTGCGCCGCATCCCGATACTCGCCGGACTGGACGACACGCTGCTGGCCGAACTGGCGCCCCGTTTCGCGACCGAAATGTACCCGGCCGGCCGCGACGTGATACAGGAAGGCGACCCCGGCGACCGCTTCTACCTGATCGCGCGCGGCCGCCTGGACGTGCTCAAACGCTCAGGCGGCGTGGAATCGAAACGCCTCGCCACGCTGGCCGACGGCGACCACTTCGGTGAAGTCGCCCTGCTGCGCGACGCCCCGCGCAACGCCACGGTACGTGCGCTGGTGCCGTCGGTGCTGCTGTCGCTCGCGCGCGGCGAATTTTCCCGGCTACTGGCACGCTACCCCGGCATTTCGGCGCAACTGCACGAAACCTTGCGCGAGCGCGGGTAAGTGGCGGGCCGAGGGGCGCCGGCACGTTTTATCGCCGGGGCTCGGATCAGGGGAAGGACCGGGCGCCGGACCGGGCATGTTGCCCCGTCCGCAGCATTTCAACCCACCGTTCCCGACTTCGGACCTTCAACCCCGGGTGGCCTGCGAACGCCCCACGACCGGCTCAGGTCGAACGGCGGAGGAAAATCCACCGCCCAAACCGTCCGCACAAAAGAAAACGGCCTCCCGCAAGAGGCCAAAAGCACAGCGGCACAGTGTATCGGGGGCCTCAGCGGCCGGAGCCGCGTGGCGCGCCCTGCGCCAGTCTGTGCAGGGTGGTAATCAGCAGATCGACCTCCGTGCAGGTGTTATAGAACGCCAGCGCGGGCCGCACCGTGGATTCCACCCCAAAGCGGCGCAGTATGGGTTGTGCGCAATGGTGGCCGGAGCGCACCGCGATGCCTTCGCGGTCCAGCGCGGCGCCGACTTCTTCCGTGCGATAGCCCTCCAGCACGAATGACGCCACGCTGGCCTTGTCGGCCGCCGTGCCGATCAAACGCAAACCCGGCACGCCGCGCAGGCCGGCCGTGGCATAGGCCAGCAGTTCATGTTCGTAGCGCGCGATATTTTCCAGGCCGATGTTCCGCACGTAATCGAGCGCGGCGCCCAGACCCACCGCATCGGCGATATTGCCGGTGCCGGCTTCGAATTTGGCCGGAGCCGGCTGATACGTGGTCTGGTCGAACTTCACGTCGGCAATCATGTTGCCCCCGCCCTGCCAGGGCGGCATGCTTGCGAGCAGTTCCGGCTTGCCGTACAGCACGCCTATGCCGGTAGGCCCGAATATCTTGTGTCCCGAAAACACGAAAAAATCCGCGTCCAATGCGCGCACGTCCACCCGCATGTGCGCCACCGATTGCGCCCCATCGACCAGCACGCGTGCGCCGGCGCGGTGGCCCATGGCGACGATTTCGCGTACCGGCGTCACGCTTCCCAGCGCGTTGGAAACCTGGGTGATCGCCACCAGCCTGGTGCGCCCGGTGATGAGGCGGCTCGCTTCGTCGAGCATGATTTGGCCCGAATCATCGACGGGAATCACGCGGATTCTGGCGCCCGTGCGCTGCGCGATCTGCTGCCAGGGCACGATATTGGCGTGGTGTTCCAGCAGCGACACGACGATTTCGTCGCCCTCGCCCAGGTTTTGCCGGCCCCAGGATTGAGCCACCAGGTTGATGGCTTCCGTGGCGCCGCGCACGAACACGATGTGTTCGCCCGACCCGGCGCCCAGGAACGCCGCCACCTTGTCGCGCGCGGCCTCGTAGGCATCCGTGGCACGCGCAGCGAGCGCATGCGCGGCACGGTGAATGTTGGAATTTTCGTGCGCGTAAAACTGCGCCAGCCGGTCTATCACGGCGCGCGGCTTGTGTGTCGTGGCGGCATTGTCGAACCACACCAGCGGCTTGTCGCCATGCACGCGTTCGGACAGGATCGGAAAATCGCGCCGGATGGTCTCCACGTCGAAAGGCGGGTGGGCCGCCCCGGGCACGCCCGGCACCGCGCCGAAATTGCGCGGTGGCGCGAACTCCGCGCCCGCACCACGCTGCGAGCCCGCATCGACGAAATAAAAAGCCGGTAGCGCAAACCCCGGCACCGCCGCAGGCAGCGCCGCCGCACGTGTTCCGTCATCCAGTTCGGACAAGAGGCGCAGCAGGTCCTGCTGTTCCGGCACTGCGGGGACGGCCGGCGCGGGGCCGGATGGGCGCGGGCCGTGCGGCGGCGCCAGGGCCAGCCCGGCCAGAAGGTCTAGCGGGTCGGCCGCCGGCAAACTCGCGCCGGCAGCCGGATAGGCCGCGCCGGCCGCGGCGGGCAGGTTTGCCGGCGCACCCAGCCCTTGCACGCCCGGCTGCATGCCGCGTGGCGCGGCCACAGGCGCCGCGGCCGCGCGCGGCGCAGCGGCAAGCGCGGCGTCCGCCGGGCCCACCGCCTGCAGCGTTTGCGGATCAAGCGGCGGGCGGGACGGCGCGCCCGGCAGCGCGGCGAAAAATTCACCCGCCAGCCGCGCCAGATCGAGCGCATCCGGCAGGCCGGGCGGCAGCGCGGCCTGGGCCTCGGCCGCATGCTGTGCCGACTGGCGCTCAGCGGTAGCTGTCGGGGTAGTCATGGTATTTATCGACTTCGACGTCATCGAGCACTGCCAGCGCATCTTCGGTCAGCACGGCGAGCGAGCAGTACAGCGAAATCAGGTAGGACGCGATCGCGCTGCGGTTGATGCCCATGAAGCGCACCGACAGGCCCGGGCTTTGCTCGCCGGCCAGGCCGGGCTGATACAGACCCACCACGCCCTGGCGACGGTCGCCCACGCGCAGCAGCAGGATTTTGGTTTTGCCTTCCTCGACCGGCACCTTGTCCGACGGAACCAGCGGAATGCCGCGCCAGGTCAGAAATTGCGCGCCGAACAGGCTTACCGTGGGCGGCGGCACGCCGCGGCGCGTGCACTCGCGGCCGAATGCCGCGATCGCGAGCGGATGCGTCAAAAAGAACGCCGGTTCTTTCCACACCTTGGCGAGCAGATCGTCCAGGTCGTCCGGCGTGGGGGCGCCGGTCAGCGTGGTGGTGCGCTGCGACGCATCGACATTGGCCAGCAGGCCGTAATCCGGGTTGTTGATAAGTTCGCTTTCCTGGCGCTCCTTGATGATTTCTATGGTCAGCCTTAGCTGTTCCTTGATCTGGTCATGCGGACTCGAATACAGGTCGGACACGCGCGTATGCACGTCCAGTATCGTGGTGACCGAATTCAGGAAAAATTCGCGCGGCTGCTCTTCGTAATCGACGAAAGTTTGCGGCAGTTCGGACTGGTCGCGCTGCGAGCAGGTAACGCGCACGTCGCGCGGGTTCTTGACCCGGTTGAGCCGGTAAATGCCGGCTTCTACCGGCAGCCATTGCAGAAAATGCACCAGCCAGCGCGGCGAAATCGTGACCAGCTGGGCCGTGGTTTTGGTCGCGTTGGCCAACTGGCGTGCCGCGTTATCGCCCAGCGCGGAAGGCGTGCTGACTATCTCAGCCATTTGAAGCTCCTGTTACTGTGATGAATGCGGGGGAAATGCGGGCGGCTCAGTGTGGGTTTTTCGTGCCCCGGGCTCAACAGGCTATAGACGTCAATGTGTGCGGCGCAGCAAAAGCTCCGCCGCCTCAACGGCGTTCGCAGCGCGCCAAAAGGCCTGCCGGCGACAGTTCGAGCGCCGCGGCCAGTTTGGCCAAAGTCACGAGCGAAGGCGTCTTTTCGCCGCGCTCGATTTCACCGAGGTAAGAGCGGTTCAGGTCGGCCATTTCCGCGAGCCTTTCCTGCGACCAGCCCTTGGCGCGGCGGCTGCGTCGCAGCGCAAGGCCGAAGCGAAGCAGCAAATCGCTCATGCCGGACCGCCCCTCACCGCTCCGCGACGAGGTTCAGCGCCTCCTGCCGGCTGCGTGCCTGCGTGACCAGACTGCCCGGCGGCACGCTGTGCGTGAGCCATACGTTGCCGCCTATGCTGGATGCGCGCCCTATCGTGATGCGGCCCAGCAAAGTCGCGCCGGCATAGATCACGACCTCGTCCTCGATGATGGGATGGCGCGGCAAGCCCTTGTGCAGCGCGCCTTCCGCGTCGCACGGGAAGCTTTTGGCGCCCAGCGTGACGGCCTGGTACAGGCGCACGCGCTCGCCGATCACGGCGGTTTCGCCGATCACGACGCCGGTGCCGTGGTCTATGAAAAACCCCGCGCCGATCTGCGCGCCCGGATGTATGTCTATGCCGGTGCGCGAATGCGCCAGTTCAGCCACGATGCGCGCCAAAAGCGGTACCCCCAGTCCGTGCAACAGGTGCGCGAGGCGGTGGTGAATGATGGCCATCACGCCCGGATAGCACAGCACGACCTCGTCTACGCTGCGCGCGGCCGGGTCGCCGCGGTAGGCGGCTTCCACGTCGCGATCCAGCAGTACGCGCACGGCCGGCAAGGCAAATGCGAAGGCGCGCACGATGGCCTCGGGCTGGCCCGGCTCGAAGTCCGGTCCGCTACGCAGGTAGTTCGCGGCATAGCGCAGTTCCAGGCGCACCTGGTGCAACAGCGCGGACATCGCGGCATCCAGGGTGTGGCCGACGTAATAGTCCTCGCTTTCCTGGCGCAGGTCGGGCGGGCCCAGGCGCATCGGAAACAGCGCGCCGCACAATGCCTCGACGATATGCGCCACGGCATGCGGCGAGGGCAATTCGCGCCCGCCCACGTCCTGCGGCCGCTGGCGGCTTACGCGCCAGCGGTGGCGCGCTTCCCGCAAAGCACTCACGACCTCATCCAGGGGCCAGTTCGGGCCCGGATCCACAACGTCCGGAACACTCATGCTTATGCTTCTCCCTTGTGCAAAGACGGGTATGCAAATTGCCGCCGCGCGGCCGTGACGGCCGGCTTTTGTGCGCGGCGGGCGATGGCTGAGCGCGCGTGGGCGCCCTTGAAATGACGCGCGCGCGGCGCGCTTCAGCCCTGTACCCAGGGCAGCCCGCGCTGGCGCCAACCGGAATTGGCGGCGCGGCCGGGCGCCAGTTCCTGATCGCCCTCGCAACCTTCGCGTACGTTGAACACGTGGAGAAAGCCGGCGCGGGTGGCGGCTTCGGCTGCCGCGGCCGAGCGCTTGCCGCTGCGGCACAACAGCAGCACGACCGCGTCCTTGCTCACGCAATTTCCCAGTTCCTTCAGAAAGCGGGGGTTTTTGCTGCGTGCGGCGCCCAGTTGCCAGGCCGCGTGGGCGGCGTTGGGCACGCGTCCCACGCAGCGCAGTTCTTCCTGCGTACGCACGTCCACCAGTTCGGCGGTGCCGGCCACGAACAATTCCCAGGCGTCTTCGGGCTCGAGGATGCCGGCGTAAGGCAGTCCGTCGCGGCGCGCCGCGGCGCGCGCATGCTGCAAAATTTCGGCGTGCAACGGGGGCAGCGCGTCATCGCGGTGTTCCGCGCCGGAAACCGCTACGCGGGGGCTGGGGCTGTCTATGGCAAGTGTGCTCACGTTCGTTCCTTTGCGTTGGCGAATTCATCGGGCGGGCCGTGCGGCCCGGCAGATGGAGCAAAGCTTATCGGCCGGCCCGGCGCGGCGGAACGAAGCGTTTATTGTTTGCTTATGCGCATAAGCACCGCGGCTCCGGCGCATAAGGCATTGCGCGGGCCGCAGGCGAGGTCACAACGCGAGTGACGGAAAGGATGGCCGCGGCGCCCGCTCAAGGGCGCGCACGGGCTCGGCGCGCATGCCCGCGCAGGGTACGGCGGCGGGGTGTCAGAACAGGTTCCAGCTCAGTTGCAGGTGCACGCCCTTGTCCTGCAGGTTGCTGCCGCCGCCCATGCCGTCCGGATGGACGATGCGGTGCGCGAGCGTCAGATCTATGCCCAGGCCGCGCCAGCGCGCGCGCGCGGCCAGGCCCGCGGACGACAAGGTTGTGGCCGGCTCGTGCTGGTTCTTGCCGCGCCCCCAGTCGTAGAACGGCACGACATTTACGCGCCAGCCCGGCGTCGCGTTCTGCGGCAGCGGGTAGTCGAATTCCAGATTCACGATGCTGCCGGTGTCGCGGATGAGCTGGTTTTCGCGGTAGCCGCGCACCGTGTAGATGCCGCCCAGCGCCATGCGGTCCAGCGACGGCAGCATGGCCGACGTGCTTTGGCGCGTCGCGCGCAGGATGACTTGCGCGCCGGCGTCGCTCACGCGCTGCGCGAACTGCAGTTGCCCGAGGCCGATGTGGTAGGCCTTGTCGGGCAGGTCGGCGGCGCCGCCGGGCAGGCCGCCGGCATCCTGGATGTTGTTGCGCGCGTCGGTCAGCGTGTAGCGCAGCGCCAGCGCGCGCGTTTCGGTGCGATGGCTGTATTCCGCCCAATAGCGCCAGGCGCGTACTCGCAGCGTGCCGTCCGGCTCGCCGCCCGTGAACGAAAACGGCAGGCCCAGCAAGGTGGTGCTGTTCTTGCGCCACACCCGGTCCAGGCCCAGCGTGAGGCGGTGCGCCAGCGTTTCCAGCAGTGTCTGGCTGATGCCTATGTCGCGGCTGTCGAGCACGCTGCGTATGTGCAGGGCCTGCAGCGGCTCTTCCACCACCGACGAGCGCCCATGGTCGTAGCGCAGCGACAGCACGGTGCCGCGATAAGTGAGCGGCATGCGCCAGCCCAGGCTGTAGCGCCCGCTCGATTCCTGCGCGAACGCATCTTCGGCGCTGGCTTCCAGCAAGTCGCCGCGCCCGCTCAGGTTGCGCACCCAGCCCGACACGCCATAGGCTTGCGCGCCTATGGACGGCGGCCGGTAGTTGTTGGCGAATAGCGTGAGCTGATAGGGTCGCGCGCGCTGCACGTCGACTTCCAGCAGCGCCTCGCCGGGCCGCTCGCCCGGCACCAGGCGCGCGTTCATGCGCTCAAACAGTGGATCTTCCAGCAACAGCAGGAAGCGCTCGCGCAGCACCTCCACATTCAGTGCGGCGTTTTCGTCGCGCACCAGGCGCCGTACCACGTATTGTTCGTCCAGCCGCTCGAGGCCGGCCAGCCGCATGCCGGTCAGGCGGCCTTCGACCAGTTCCACCT
>JAEUNN010000291.1 GCA_016791085.1 Rhodocyclaceae bacterium
GGGGGTGGGCGCTGGTATAATCAGCGGTTTTTTCGCCCCCTGGCCATGAGCGCGAAAATTATCGATGGCAACGCAATCGCCGCGCGCGTGCGTGCCGAACTCAAGCTGCGCGCGGAAAGCCTCGCCGCGCGCGGAACGCAGGCTTGTCTGGCGGTCATATTGGTCGGACAGGATCCGGCCTCCCACGTTTATGTGCGCAACAAGGTGCGCGCCTGCGAGCAGGCCGGACTCAAATCGCTCAAGTTCGAGTACCCGGCGGATGTCGCGCCGCAGACGGTATTCGATCAGATTGCGGCGCTCAATGACGATCCGGCCGTGCACGGCATACTGGTGCAACTGCCGCTGCCGCCCCAGTTCGACGCGGCCGGCGTGCTGGAAGCCATTTCGCCACACAAGGATGTCGATGGCTTTCATGCCATGAACGTCGGCGCGCTGGTGCAGGGCCGGCGCGCATTCGTCGCCTGCACCCCGGCCGGCTGCATGGAAATGCTCAAATCCGCGGGGGTTGCGCTCAAGGGCGCGGAAGCCGTGGTGATAGGGCGCAGCAATATCGTGGGCAAGCCGATCGCGCTGTTGCTCATGCACGCGGGTGCGACCGTCACCATCTGCCATTCGCAAACCCGCGATCTGGCTGCGCATACTCGGCGCGCCGACGTGCTGATCGCCGCCGTGGGCCGCGCGCGCATGGTGAGCGCCGACATGGTGAAGCCCGGCGCGGTGGTCATAGACGTGGGCATCAATCGCCTGCCGGACGGCAAGTTGTGCGGCGACGTCGATTTCGATTCGGTGGTCCAGGTGGCGGGGGCCATATCCCCGGTGCCGGGCGGCGTGGGGCCCATGACCATCACCATGCTGCTCGCCAATACGCTGCTGTCGGCCGAGCGCGCGGCGGGGATAAGCGATGAATGAACCAACTGCCGCCGCAGTGCTGGTCGGCGTCGTGATGGGCTCCAATTCCGACTGGAGCACCATGCGCGCGGCCGCGCTCATCCTGGAACAGTTCGGCGTGCCGTTCGAGGCGCGCGTGGTGTCGGCGCACCGCACGCCGGACCTGCTGTTCGACTATGCTGCCGGCGCGCGTGCGCGCGGCTTGCGCGCAATCATCGCCGGCGCGGGCGGCGCGGCCCATCTTCCGGGCATGCTGGCGGCCAAAACCACGCTGCCGGTACTGGGCGTGCCGGTGCAGTCCAAAGCTTTGTCGGGGCTGGATTCCTTGCTGTCCATCGTGCAGATGCCCAAAGGCGTGCCGGTGGCCACGTTTGCCATAGGCGAAGCCGGGGCGGCCAATGCCGCGCTATTCGCGGTGTCCATGCTGGCGGCAGGCGACGCGGATCTGGCCGACAGGCTGGATCAGTTCCGTTCCGCTCAAACCGCCAGCGTGCTTGCCATGAAGCTGGAAGCGCCGGAATGAAAATTTTGCCGCCCGCCACCCTGGGCGTGCTGGGTGGCGGACAACTCGGGCGCTTTTTCGTATTGGCGGCGCACGAACTGGGTTACCGCGTCGCGGTACTGGACCCGGATCCGCACAGCCCGGCCGGGCGCGCGGCGGATGTGCATCTGTGCGCGGCCTATGACGATCTGGCGGCGCTGGACCAGCTCGCGGGTCAGTGCGCGGCGGTCACCACCGAATTCGAGAACGTGCCGGCGGATACGCTGGCCTATTTGTCGAAATTCCTGCCCGTGCGCCCCAGCGCGGAATGCGTCGCGGTCGCGCAAAACCGCATCGCCGAAAAAGCTTTCTTGTGCGAGCGCGGATTTGCCGTGGGTCCGTATGCAGTCGTGCGCTGTCTGGAGGATATCGACGGCTTGCCGGCCGGTCTGTTTCCGGGCGTGCTCAAGGTGAGCCGCTTCGGCTACGACGGCAAGGGCCAGGCGCGCGTACTCGACCACAATCAGGCCAAGCTGGCCTGGCAGCGATTTGGCGCCGAGGCGTGCGTGCTGGAGCAATTGCTGGCCCTGCAGACCGAATTGTCCTGCGTGGTGGCGCGCGATGCGCAAGGCGAAATGCAGGCGTTTCCGGTGGCCGAAAATTCCCATCGCCACGGCATACTCGACATGAGCGTGGCGCCGGCACCGGTCGAGGGCAGCCTGTGCGCCGAGGCCGAACAGGCGGCCATGGGCATCGCGGCAGAACTGGGTTACGTCGGGGTAATGGCGGTGGAGTTTTTCGTCACCGACGGCGGCCTGCTGGTCAATGAAATTGCGCCGCGGCCGCACAACAGCGGGCATTACACGCTGGACGCCTGTTCGGTATCGCAATTCGAGCAGCAAGTGCGCGCGCTGGCAGGACTGCCACTGCATGCGGTGGTGCAGCACAGTACGGCGGTCATGGTGAATCTGCTCGGCGATCTGTGGTACGCCGCCGATCCGGCGTACGCCCACGAGCCACCTTGGGCTGCCATATTGGCCGTACCGCAATTGAAACTGCATCTTTACCGCAAACACCATGCCCGTCCGGGCCGCAAAATGGGGCATTTCACGGTGTTGGGCCGCGATACGGCCTCGCGCGTGGTGAAAATTGCGCTGGCCGCGCGCGCGGCCGTCGGCGTGCGTGATGACTGATGGAAATATCGCGTGCGCGGTCGAGTTGTTGCGCGCGGGAGAACTGGTCGCGATTCCGACCGAAACCGTGTATGGCCTGGCCGCGGATGCGCGCAGTGCCGACGCCGTGCGCAAGATATTTGCGGCCAAGGGGCGGCCGGCCGATCATCCGCTCATCGTCCATGTTCCCGATGCCGGCGCATTGCCGCATTGGGCGCGCGATGTGCCCGAGGCGGCGCTGCAACTTGCCGCGGCGTTCTGGCCGGGGCCGCTCACACTGATATTGCCGCGCGCGCGCGGCGTACCCGATGCGGTATGCGGCGGGCAGGACAGCATAGGTTTGCGGGTGCCCGGCCACCCCATGGCGCTCGAATTGCTGCGCGCTTTCGGCGGTGGACTGGCGGCGCCGTCGGCCAATCGTTACGGGCGCATCAGCCCGACCACGGCGGCGCACGTCGCGGCGGAATTTGGCGCCGGCCAGATTGCCATGGTGCTGGACGGTGGCCCCTGCAGTATCGGCCTGGAATCGACCATTCTGGATTTGACGCGCGGCGAGCCGGCCATACTGCGCCCCGGTGCGATAGACGCCGCGCAGATCGCCGCCGTGCTGGGCCGCGAACCGGGTGCGCCGGCGCCGGACGCGCCGCGTGTGCCGGGCGCGCTGGCCGCGCATTACGCGCCGCGCACGCCGCTCTTGTTGGCCGCGCACGACACCCTGGCCGCCACGGTAGCCGAGGCCGGCGCGGGCGGCAGGCGCTGTGCTGTGTTGCTGCAGGCGGTCCATGAACAAGCTTTGCGTGCTGCCCTGGCGCCCGGCAATGCGATCTGCCACCTGCGCCGCATGCCGGCTGCGGCCTCCGACTACGCGCGCGCGCTGTACGCGGCCTTGCGCGAGGCGGATGCCGCGGGCGCCGATCTGATCGTGCTCGAAGCGCCGCCCGCCACGCCGCAATGGCTGGCCGTGCGCGACCGGCTGGGGCGTGCCGCGACCGGTTCGGGCAGCGGCTGAACCCGCCCGCTACAGGTGCGCGAGCGCCAGCGCGGCCACCGCGACGCCGCCCGCAGCCGTGCCTATGCTGGTCCAGAACAGCCATTTGCGCCGCGTGAGCAAGGTGATCGCGGCGAGCGATATGGCAACCTGCATGAGCGTCATGGCCTGCGCCCAGCGGTGGTGTTCGTGCAGGGAATGTTCGCTCTTCTCGTCCGCGGCGCGTGACTCGGCTTCCAGCTTTTCGGCGCTGGCCTTGATGTCGGCTTTTTCCGCCTTGTAGCGTTCCACTTCGTCCAGATAGCGTTGTTTGTCGGCGCTGGTCACGATCGCCGCGGCCAGTTCGGCCAGATTTTGCTTGTTGCTTTTGGCCTGGTAGTAATTCCACTGGTTCGCGGCTTCGGTCTTTTTGATGGCCGCATCGTTCTTGTGCAGCATCGCGGCGTTCTGGGTCGCGCCGCCCTCGTAGCCGAACAACGCCCCCAAGGTTGCAAGTATGGCGGTCATGACGGCGATGCCGGCGGCGAAGCGGTCGCCGCCGTGGCCGCCATGTTCCACCGCGTGGTCATGCGGCCCGTGCACGTGAAAGTGGTGCCCACTCATGGTTATCAACTCCGTGTAAGTCTGTAGGTTGGGGTGCCGGCGCCGCGCGCCGGTCGGGGCCACTGGATTTTACGGCCTGCCGCGCTGCGGCGGGAAATGCAATTCAGTCGGATTTGCGCCGCTCATACACGGCGAAATCGAATTCCAGGCCCTGTGCGGATATTTGTGCCTCGCGCCGGATTTCCCGCCACAGGCGGGTGTCGCGCGGCGGAAACAGCGTGTCGCCGGGATAATCGGCGTGAATTTCGGTCAGATACAGCCGGTCCGCCAGCCCCAGCGCCAGGGCGTATATCTGCGCGCCGCCGATCACGAAACACTCATCCGCGCCGGGGCTTGCGCGCGCGATGCCCAGCGCCGCGGCGAGATCGGAGGCCGCCCGCACGCCGTCCGGCAGTGCCGCGGCATTGCGCGTTACGACGATATTCGTGCGCCCGGGCAGGGCGCCCGGCAGCGAGCGCCAGGTATTGCCGCCCATGATGATGGGGTGGCCGGTGGTGAGCCGGCGGAAATGGCGTAAATCTTCCGGCAGGCGCCAGGGCAGCGTATTGCCGGCCCCGATCACGCCATTGGCTGCCAGCGCCGCGATCAGTGCAATGCGTGGCGGCATGATCTAGACCGCGATGGGCGCGGCAATGTGCGGGTGGGGGTCGTAATTTTCCAGCCGGAAGTGCTCATAGCGGAAATCCGCCAGGTCTTTCACGGCCGGGTCCAGCCACATGGTCGGCAGCGGGCGCGGCGCGCGCCCAAGCTGGGTGCGCGCCTGTTCCAGGTGATTGGAATAAAGGTGTGCGTCACCCAGGGTGTGCACGAATTCGCCCGGCTGATAGCCGCACACCTGGGCCAGCATCAGGGTGAGCAGGGCGTAGCTCGCAATATTGAACGGCACTCCAAGAAATATGTCGGCGCTGCGCTGATACAGCTGGCATGACAGGCGGTCCCCGGCAACATAGAACTGAAACAGCGCATGGCAGGGCGGTAGGGCCATTTGGTCGACGTCGGCGGGGTTCCAGGCGCTCACGATATGGCGGCGCGAATCGGGATTGCGCTGCAAGCTTTCCACCAGCCGCCCGATCTGGTCTATCGTGCGCCTGTCGGGGGCTTCCCAGCGGCGCCACTGCTTGCCATACACCGGCCCCAGTTCGCCGGATGCGTCGGCCCAGTCGTCCCAGATCGAGACGCCGTGCTGTTTGAGATATGCGATATTGGTGTCGCCGCGCAGAAACCACAGCAGTTCGTGGATGATGGAGCGCAGGTGCAGCTTTTTCGTGGTCAGCAGAGGAAAGCCCTGCTGTAGGTCAAAACGCATCTGCCAGCCAAAAACCGATAAAGTGCCGGTACCGGTGCGATCGGTTTTGGCGTGGCCGTGCTCGAGCACGTGGCGCATCAGGTCGAGATACTGCTGCATCATTGTGCGCGCTGAACGAAAACACCGCGATTTTATCGAATGATCGCGCCGCGTTTGTGCCGAGCTTTGAAAAAGCAGGGAAAACGCTATAGGATGCGTGGGGTGCGTAAGCGGGCCGCGCAGGAAATGTGGCGTGAGCGGCGGCCCGGCAGCTGCAGGCACATGGCCTGCGTGCGCCGGAACACCCGGCCAAGCGCGGATGTTTGACGGATATCGGGCCTATGCTGGGCATATTCTCTTCGACTGATGGTTTGTCGCGCGTTAGCAGCGCCGACCTGCGCCAGGTGCTGGCCTCATTGGCCGAGCAGCCGCCGCGCGAGGCCGCGCAACTGATCACGCAGTGGCTGGGCGCGCTGGCGCGTTCGGATAATCTGCCGCCGGCGCAGCAATTGACCATGCTGCACCAGATAGACGTGGCTGCGCACACGCTGTCACGCGCGCTGGACCAGGAATTTTTCCGCTCCGTCGAGCGCGACGACGATGACGTGGACCTTTGGCGCGGCGCGCGCGAAATGTACAGCGGCCTGGGCCTCGCCTATGAGGTGTGCATGAACCGCCTGCAGACCGAGGAGGCCGGCACGGCGCAGTTCCGCATGTCGCTGCCGCGCGTCGCGTCGCGGCTCATCCGCGCCTGGCGCACGCGTCTGAAGTGGGACTATTACCGCTACGGGCCGTACGACCATTCGCTGTGGCAGGCCGTCGGCATGGCCTATCTGGCGGCCGTCGAAGCCGGACTGGCAACCCGCGAAACCAGCGACTCCGGCGGCACCGAAACCACCACGGTCGAGCGCGAGTACATGCATACCATCGCCTATCACACGTCGATTCCGGAAGCGCTTGCCCCGCGCGAAATCGAGGCGGCCGATCTGCTGGTCGGCTATTTCGTGCCGAATTTCATTCTGACGCTGGATCCGGAACCATCCAGCACGCACTGGCTGGATGCCGCGCAGCCGCAGCCGCCTTTGCGTCTGGTGCGCAAGCCGCAGCCGGTTGCCACGCAGCGCTACGTGTGCGCCGCGGCCGCCAGCGACGCGGCGGACGCCCTGCGGCAATGTATCGCGGGTGGTGCGGCGCCGCCGGACCTGAAGCTCAATCCGGACATTCCGCCGGCACTGGTCGATCAGATATTGGGGCATTTTGCCACCCACTGGTCACCGCAGCAGCCGCTGCGCCGCAACCGCCGTCATGCCATGCATGGCCCGCTCACGGTAACCAACGGGCTGGCGCGTATCCATCACGTGTTGCGCGGCGCCCAGGCGCCCGAATCGGCACTTACCCACCGCTGGGAAATGGCGGACGCCAGTCTGGGCGGCATCGGTGCCATCGCGCCCATCGCCGGCGCAGACTGGGTGCGTGTCGGCACGCTGGTGGGCCTGCAGCCGGATAACGGTGCCTGGATGCTGGGCGTGGTGCGGCGCTTCATGCGCGGGCGCGACGCGCGCGGCACCATAGGCATCGAAACGCTGGCCATGCGTCCGACCGCGCTCGAGGTGTTCGGCTACGGCGCGCCCAAAGAAGCGCTGGCACTGGACGCCATACGCAACAACGAGGAAGTGCGCATGGCCCTGGGGCGCAGCGAATTTGCGCCCGGTGTGCCGCTGCACGCCTCTTTCCAGGGTCGCCACATACGCCTGGAGCCGATCGAACTGGTCGAATCGGGCATAGATTTCGACATCGGACGTTTCCGCGTCGTCGATTTCGTCTAGCGCCGCCGGCACCCCCGCGCTATTTGGGCTTCTGCGCCGATTTGGGCCGGAATGCCTTGCACACCGCGGGATCGGTTTCGATGTAGGGCGCGCCTATCAGGTCCAGACAGTAAGGCACCGCGGCAAATATGCCGTGCACGAGCGTGCCGCCGTCGGCATCCTTGAGTCCTTCCAGCGTTTCGCGTATTGCCTTGGGCTGGCCCGGCAGGTTCAGTATCAGGCTGCCGCCGCGGATTACGCCGACCTGGCGCGACAGTATGGCGGTGGGCACGAAGCGCAAGCTCACCTGCCGCATCTGTTCGCCGAAGCCGGGCATCACGCGGTCCGCCACGGCCAACGTGGCATCCGGCGTGACGTCGCGTGGAGCCGGGCCGGTGCCGCCGGTGGTGAGCACCAGATGACATGCGGCCGTATCGACCAGTTCGATCAGCGTCTGTTCGATGTGCGGCTGTTCGTCCGGAATCAGGCGGGTTTCCACCTCGTACGGCGTGGTGAGTGCGCGGGCCAGCCATTCTTGTAGCGAGGGCAGGCCCTGATCGGTATAGATGCCGGCCGACGCGCGGTCGGATATCGATACCAGACCGATGCGCAGCGATCTGTCAGGCTTGGTCATGCGTGGTCTCCGTGTCGTTCTGCAGGGCGCGCAATTCGCGGAACAACTCCCGAAACGCGCGCGGCGGCTTGCCGGCTTCCTGCTCTTTGAGGGCGTTGCGGCGCAACTGGCGCAGGCGCTGCAAATCTGCGCCGGGATGGGATGCGGCAATGTCGGCCAGTACCGCCTCGTTTTCCAGCAGGCGTTCGCGCAGGCGTTCGAGCGCATGCACGCGCGCCGCTTCGGCCCGCGACGTGCCGTGCAGTTCGGCCAGGGCCGCGCGTATCGGTTCGGCGTCGATGGCGCGCATGAGGCGCCCGATATACTGCAACTGGCGCCGCCTGGCCTCGTGTTTGGTGATTTGCTGCGCTGCGCGTATTGCCTCCAGCAATGCGTCGGGCAGGTGGATTTTTGCGAGCCGTTCCGGCGACAACTCGACCAATTCGCTGCCCATGTCCTGCAATTCGTGCATGGCGCGCTTGAGGCGGGTTTTGCTGGGCTTGTCCGGCGGCGGGCTGGTGGATTCGGGTTTCAATGGGGGCGGGGCGCGGGTGCGAAAAACGCTATGATTATAGCTTTTGGCCGCTGCTCGCCCGGGGCGCGGCATTGCGCGGGATTTGCCACGCGAGGACGGTAAATGGCATCGGACGGATTTTTCATCGGCGCACAGCAACTTGCCGACATTGCACGTGACGTGCTGGACTACGCCAAGGCGCGCGGCGCCACGGCCTGCAGCACGGATGTGTCGGAAGGCTGCGGCCAATCCGTAACCGTGCGCAAGGGCGAGGTCGAAACCATAGAGTACAACCGCGACAAGGGCTTGGGCGTCACGGTGTATCTGGGCCGCCGGCGCGGTCATGCGAGCAGTTCCGACCTGTCGCGTGCGGCGGTGCACGCCACCGTGGATGCGGCGCTGTCGATCGCCGGGTTTACCGCGGATGATCCTTGCGCCGGCTTGCCGGACGCGGACCTGCTGGCCACCGATTTCACCGATCTCGATCTGTACCATCCCTGGAACCTGCCCATCGAGGACGCCATCGA
>JAEUNN010000347.1 GCA_016791085.1 Rhodocyclaceae bacterium
CTGGGGCGCGCGGACTGCGCGCGCCTGGTAGTGTTTTCCAGCCTGTCCAAACGTTCCAACGTGCCCGGCATGCGCAGCGGCTTTGTGGCCGGCGACCGCCACGTCATGGAAAAATTCCTGCTCTACCGCACCTACCACGGCTGCGCCTTGAGCCCGCCGGTGCAGGAGGCCAGCATCGCGGCCTGGAACGATGAAGCCCACGTAATCGAAAACCGCCGTCTTTATCGCGAGAAATTTGCGCGCCTGCAGCCTATACTCGGCGCCGTGATGGCAGCACCGATGCCGGATGCGAGTTTTTACCTGTGGGCGCGCACGCCCGGGCCGGATACGGACTTCGCGCGCGGCCTGCTGGCGGCCACCGGCGTGAGCGTGCTGCCCGGCAGCTATCTGGCGCGCGAATCGGCCGGCATCAATCCGGGCGCCGGATTTGTGCGCATCGCCCTGGTGGCCGAACCCGCCGAATGCGCAGAAGGGATAGAGCGCATCGTGAATTTCTGCAAAACTTTATAAAGGAGCAATCGCGCGATGGACAACTACCGCAGCCTCATCGAATCCGCCTGGGAAGACCGCGCCGCGCTCAAGCCGGGCGCCGCCCCGGCGCAACTGGCCGAAGCCGTCGATGGCGTGCTTGCCGAACTCGATGCCGGCCGCTTGCGCGTGGCCGAAAAGCTGGATGGCGACTGGGTTACTCACCAGTGGATCAAAAAAGCCGTGCTGCTGTCGTTCCGGCTCGAAGATAACCGCCTCATGGACGGCGGACCGATGCGCTATTTCGACAAGGTACCGACGAAATTCGCGCAGTACGACGCGGCACGCTTCCAGGAGGGCGGCTTCCGCGTCGTTCCCCCGGCCACCGCGCGCCGCGGCGCATTCATCGCGCGCAACGTGGTGCTCATGCCTTCTTACGTGAACATCGGCGCCTATGTCGATGAAAGCACCATGGTCGATACCTGGGCCACCGTGGGTTCCTGCGCGCAGATCGGAAAGAACGTGCATTTGTCGGGCGGCGTCGGCATAGGCGGGGTACTCGAGCCGCTGCAGGCCAACCCGACCATCATCGAGGACAACTGTTTCATAGGCGCGCGTTCGGAAGTGGTCGAGGGAGTTATCGTCGGCGAAAATTCGGTCATTTCCATGGGCGTGTATATCGGCCAGAGCACGCGCATTTACGACCGCACCACGGGCGAAGTGCTGTATGGCCGCATTCCGCCCGGTTCCGTGGTCGTTAGCGGCAATCTGCCCTCGGCGGACGGCAAGTACAGCCTGTATTGTGCGGTCATCGTGAAAAAGGTGGACGCGCAGACGCGCGCCAAAACCGGCATCAACGAACTGTTGCGCGGGGACTAGACGCGGCCGTCGCAAACATTGCGGCCGAGGGCGGGTGACATGATCCTAGACAAACTGTTTCAGGTAATGGCGGAGAAGCAGGCCTCCGACATTTTCATTTCGGCGGGCGCCCCGATCAACATCAAGATCCAGGGCAGCACGATACCGATCAACCAGAAAATCATGGATCCGGAAACCGTGCGCCGCATGGCCTACGAGTTCCTGAACCCGGAACAGGTCAAGCGTTTCGAAGAAACGCGCGAAATGAACCTGTCCTTCGGCCGCCGCGACGTGGGCAATTTCCGCGTGAACATGTTTTACCAGCGCGGCAGCATCAGCATCGTCGTGCGCTACATTTCGCACGAAATCCCGCAACTCGACCAGCTCGGGCTACCGCCCGTGCTGGCCGAAATGATCATGGAAAAACGCGGCCTCATCCTGGTCGTAGGGGCGACCGGCTCGGGCAAGTCCACCACCATCGCGTCCATGATCGATCATCGCAACAGCAACCGCTCAGGCCACATCCTGACCGTCGAAGACCCGATCGAATACCTGTACCGGCACAAGAAGTCCATCGTGAATCAGCGCGAAATAGGCATAGACACGATGGATTGGGAAGCGGCGCTCAAAAACGCCATGCGCCAGGCGCCGGACTGCATACTGATAGGCGAAATCCGCGACCGCGAAACCATGCAGGCTGCGCTGGCCTACGCACAGACCGGCCACCTCTGCCTGGCCACCCTGCACGCCAACAATGCCTATCACACCTTGAACCGCATCATCAATTTTTTCCCGCACGACAGCCGCGGGTTGCTGTTCCTGGATTTGGCCGTCACGTTGCGCTGCATCATTTCGCAGCGTCTGGTCAAGAAGCCCAATGGCAAGCGCATCGCGGCCGTGGAGGTGTTGCTCAATACGCGCCACGTGAGCGAACTGGTGCAGCGCGGCGACATCAATGCCATCAAGGAAGCCATGGAACAAAGCTTGGCGCCGGGCTCGCAAACTTTCGAGCAGGATTTGTTCCGTCTGTACCGCGAGGGCTACATCACGCTGGAAGAGGCGCTGGCGAATTCGGATTCGCCGACCAACCTGTCCTGGCTCATCAACAACTCCCAGTTCGGGCCTACCGAAACGATAGGCACGGCGCGGTCCGAACCGGTGCCGCAAAATCGCACGGAATTCGAAAAAACCGTGCCGGGTACCGGCGCCTCGTTCACCGAATTCACACTCAACCTCGACGGCAGCTGAGGGTATATGGCATTTGAACCTGCAGGCGACCAGCCGGTCGCCGGGCTGGCGTGCGCGCTCATGCGCCGCGCGTCGGTCACGCCCGACGACGCCGGTTGTCTCGATCTGATCGCGGAGCGCCTGCGCCCGCTGGGCTTCACGCTGGAGCGCATGGATCGCCACGGCGTATCCAATTTGTGGGCGCGCCGCGGCACGGCGCGGCCGCTCATGGCATTTGCGGGCCATACCGACGTGGTGCCGCCGGGACCGCGCGAACAATGGCAATCCGACCCCTTCCTGCCCGAACTGCGCGGCGAACTGTTGTTCGGGCGCGGCGCGGCGGACATGAAATCGTCGCTGGCGGCCTTTGTCGTGGCGGTGGAGCGTTTCGTCGCGGCCTGCCCTGACCACAGCGGATCGATCGCGCTATTGCTGACTTCCGACGAGGAAGGCGATGCCGTGGATGGCACCGTTGCGGTCGTCGACGCCCTGGCCGCGCGCGGCGAGCGGCTGGATTACTGCGTGGTGGGCGAGCCCACCGCGGTATCGACGCTCGGCGACATGCTCAAGAACGGCCGCCGCGGCTCGCTGAACGGGCGCCTGGTCGTGCATGGCGTGCAGGGCCATGTCGCCTATCCGCATCTGGCGAATAACCCGATACACCTGTTTGCGCCGGCGTTGGCCGAACTGGCCGGCGTACAGTGGGACTCGGGCGACGAATATTTCCCGCCGACCACCTGGCAGGTGTCCAACATCCACGGCGGAACCGGGGCCGGCAATGTGATCCCGGGCAA
>JAEUNN010000361.1 GCA_016791085.1 Rhodocyclaceae bacterium
GCCTGGGGTGCGGAAAGCGTGACGATGCCAATGTCAAATGCGGGCGCACGGCGCCGCGGACTTTGGCAGGACGGACAGGCGAGCCGGGCATGGCTCGCCCGGGAAGGATCAGACTATGCCGTACAGCAGGCCCGGCTCCAGGAACAGTTCTGCGCCGCGCATCCTGCGCTTGTACGATTGCGGGGCCACGCCCATGAACTCATAGCGAAAGCCGTGAAACACCACTTGGCGGTGGATGTCGCGCCCCATGTAGCGACCGATCACGTCTATCATCGCATCCAGGGCTTCGACGCGGCGCACGATTACCCCCATGTACTTCCAGCGCTGCGGATCGCACAGCCGGCGCCACTCCACGATAGTACGGTAAATGGGGTAAGCGACGATGGCCAGTAGCAGCACGCCCAGTATTTCCATGATATTCCCCTTCACCGCCAAGGTCGCCCGCGCCACGCGTGTCGACCTCCCGCTATCAACCTAGACCAAACCATTCACTCTTGGTGCCCGAACTGCGCCGCCGGCATGCGGCCGCGCAGGGCCGAGCCCAAGACGGTCTGCCGGCGCGGCCGGATATGTGGAAGCTGCTTGCCGGCACGCGCACGCCTATGGTCGCGTGTCGCGAACCGCGTACACGACATCTAACGGCAACTAGCGTAAGGGCTGTAGAAAGGCGCGTACGAGGACATTCATCACGCAGCGCAACATGAACCCTGGCGCCCCGGCGGGGCCTGCGTCAGGCCGTTGCGGATCAGCTGCGGCCGCGTTGTACGCGTATGATCGCGCGCCCGTCGGCGCTGGTGCGCGGCTCGGGTTTCCAGGCGTGGCCATAGACCACTTCGAGCGTCAATGGCAGGCGGCCTTCACGGCGCAACTGGTCGGCCGCGGCATACACGCGCCGGCCGGCGGCACGTCCCAACAGCCCGCGCGCACGCCCTGCCAGGGCATTGCAGGCGCCGTTGTGACGAAGATCATTGCGCAGTGCAGCAAGATCGGCGTAAGTGAGCGTGAGGTAATCGACATCCATGACCGGGGCCTCGAATCCGGCCGCCACCAGCATGTCGCCCAGGTCGTGCATGTCGATGAAATCGTGCACCTGCGCGGCGCGGCCCGAAGCGGCCATGGCGCGCCGCAACTCGACCAGGCTGTCCGGTCCCAGGGTGGAAAACAGGAACACCCCGCCCACGCTCAGTACGCGATGCACCTCGCGAAAAATCGCGAGCGGATCGGGCACCCAATGCAACATGAGGTTGGACCAGGCCAAGTCGAACGCGCCGGCACCAAACGGCAGTGCCCGGCCGTCCGCGCACACGCGCAGCGGGCCGCGCGCGCGCATGGGCAGCCAGCGCTTGTGCCAGGGCAAGGGCTGCTGTCCGGCCGCGAGCATGGCGTGACTGGCGTCGCAGCCGGCCAGGCAATCCGCTTGTGGATACAGTTCGCCCAGGTGGCGCAGGTCGGCGCCG
>JAEUNN010000362.1 GCA_016791085.1 Rhodocyclaceae bacterium
TATTTGCCTGCGAGGCGCTGTGGCTGGTCGTCCTGGGCGGCGCATCCGGCGCGCTGGTCACGCTGGCCGCGATGCTGGCCGTCAATCAGGCGCAATTCAGTTACGTGCCGCCGAATATTTCCTACTCGGTGTTCCTGCAGGTGGATTTCGTACCTCTGGTCATGTTGCAGGTATTCGCCCTGCTCGCACTGGTGGCCGGCGCCGCCGCGCTGCTGCCGGCGCGCCGCGCGGCACGCATGCCCATCGTGGATGCGCTGGGCCACGTGTAAGCCGGCGCGGCGCGAGCGCCATAGTGGATTGTTGTTCCTCGGTGTCGACGGATTTTACAGACCGCGAGCCGCGGCGCGCCGGGACCGGGCGCCACGGCCTTCATGCCATGCGCGTGACAGGGGCGCGCCCCGGCGCCAATCTCGCCTCAGGCCGCCTGCCTGGCCGGTTCGCCCGCAGCGTTCAGTACGGTATTGATAAACCTGCGCAAAGGCTGCGCCGGGCTCTATTCCAAAGCAATAATCCGGTGTTCGGTTCCGGGCCGGCCCGGTGCGCCGCCACCGCTGCGCGGCAGCTGTGGCGCGGCATCGCAATAGTTACGCGGCGCGGCCGGCGCAGCGCGCCGCATGCCGCTGCGGCAACCTGAGCCGCTGCACTGGCCGCCCGCTTCACTAATTTGTTGCGGCCGCCGCCGCGCGGCGCGGCCTGCACCAGCTGCAGCTTGACCGCACGCCCGCGCAGGCCCTGCGAACACTGGTCTCACGGCCGCCAGGGCGCAGATTGCAAGCGCCGCGGGGCGCGCCGATATTAATTAAATGGAATAAGCGGCGGCGCCCGCCGCGGCAACGTCTTGCCGTTCGGCACGAGTGTATATGTGACATGCGGCAGCCGCACCACGTCGAGATATTTTACAAGCCCGCCGCACACGCCCGGCGGCATCGTCAAACTATTCCTGCAACTATCGGAAATTTAATGCGATTCCATGTTTGGCACGGAAGCTGCTATCCACAGCGATGAGGCGGGCACCCATGCGCCGATAAGACCGCGCTCGAAATCCAGTCATGGCGGGCGTGCGGCTGCCATCGGCGGTGCCTGCGCGCGGGCTCGTGGCGGTGCCCGCAACGCGCCCGCGCGCCCAATCTCATGCCGCGGCACGCATCCATGCGAGGAGCCATCAGTGCGCAGCAGGCGGTGTACAAACTCCACCAGGCGGCCGCAGTACCGTCCTGGCAAATCCATGGCCGGCGCGCCGGCCCGGGGCATGCCGTGGGACGCCTAGCACGCGCCCTGCTCGGCATTACTCCGGACGAGGCCAGCCCCGCCCGGCGCGGCTTCCATGTCAATGCGGCGGCACAGGACCTCGAAGAAGTCGGGCGCGCCTTCGTGTGCGGCTATAACGCCGCACTGCTGGACCCGCGGCCGCAGGCCCTGGAGTCCCGGCTGGCTCTTACGCCCCCGGCCATGCGCGGCTTCGCCTATGAAGGCGCGGCCATGGCCCTGGCGCTGCTGGACCTCATGCTGCCCTGGCGCGCCAGCCTGTGGCAGCAACTCCATGCCGGCAGCGGCGCCCGCCACACCTACATGCTGCATGTCGGCGCCGGCTGGGCACTGGCACGGCTGCCCGTGGCCGTGGATAAATACCTCGAGCGCTTCGATCCGCTGTTGCGCTGGCTCGTGGTCGACGGCTACGGCTTCCACGAAGGTTATTTTCACGCCGCGGCCACCCTAGGCGCGCACCGCATACCGGCGCGCCTCGCGGGCTATGCGCGGCGGGCGTTCGATCAGGGCCTGGGACGCAGCCTGTGGTTCGTGTGCGGTGCCGATCCGCAACGCGTCGCGCACAGCATCGCCAGCTTCGCGCCGCCGCGCCAGGACGACCTGTGGGGCGGCGTCGGCCTGGCCGCCACCTACGCCGGCGCCGCCCCTGCGCCAGCGCTGCAGTCGCTTGCATTACTGGCCAGGCAGCACGCCGGGGCGCTCGCACAGGGCGCCGCATTTGCCGCCAAAGCGAGATTGCACGCCGGCAATCCGGTGCCGCACAACGAACTGGCCTGTCACATTCTGGCCCGCACCAGTCTCGCCGCCGCCGCCGCGGTGACCGATACCTGCCTGGACGGCCTGCAGGCAGCCGGTCCGGGTTTGCCTGCCTACGAAATTTGGCGCCGGCGCATAGGCGAAGCTTTGCCGGCCCGCGAACGCGCACAGCCGCCCATGCGTACCGCCGCCACCGGAGGTGTCGTGTCATGAACCAGACCCTGTCCGAACTGGCCCGCCGGCATGCCGTGCGCGCGCTGACTTTGGCCGTGATCGCCGGCCTGTACGGCCTCGCGCGGCTGCCCCAGGCGGCGCCGGACGAACGCGCGGCGCTCGCGGCACGCTTCCATTTCACCCAGGCCGCGCTGGCCGAGCCGCCGCGCGCGGCCTTGCGCAAGGTGCGCGCGGTGCATCCCGAGCTGCAGCGCATATCGGCCTGGATATCGTCGGTGGGCGCCGCCGTGGCGCTGGCCGACGTGGATGGCGACGGGCTCCCCAACGATTACTGCCTGGTCGATCCGCGCACGGACCAGGTGAGCGTCGCGCCGGTGCCGGGCAGTCCGGTGCGCTATGCGCCGTTCACGCTGGAGCCGGCACCGCTGCCTTACGACGCCGCGACCATGGCGCCCATGGGCTGCCTGCCGGGCGACTTCAACGAAGACGGACGCACCGATCTGCTGGTCTATTACTGGGGCCGCACGCCGGTGCTGTTCCTTGCCGAGGCCGGCAGCGGCGCGCCGCGCTTTGTCGCGCACGAACTGGTCGACACACCCGGCGCCGATGGCGGGCGCTGGTACACCAACGCCGCAACCAGCGCCGACCTGGATGGCGATGGCCATGTCGACCTGGTGATAGGCAATTATTTCCAGGACGGCGCACGCATACTCGATGCGCGCGCCGAAACCGGCACGGCCATGCAGGATTCCATGTCGCGCGCCTATAACGGCGGCAAAACGCATTTTTTCCTGTGGACGCGCACCCCCGCGGGGCCGAAATTCGTCGAAGCCGACGCGGGCCTGGATGAGCGCATCCTGCACGGCTGGACCCTGGCCGCCGGAGCGGCCGACCTGGACGGCGACCTGCTGTCCGAACTTTACCTGGGCCACGACTTCGGCCCCGACCGCCTGCTCTACAACCGCTCCACGCCGGGGCACCTGAAATTCGTGCTGCTGGAGGGCCGGCGCACGTTTTTCACGCCGGCCTCGAAAGTGCTGGGGCACGATTCCTACAAGGGCATGGGCGTGGATTTCGCGGATCTGAACGGCGACGGCATGCCGGACATTTACGTGAGCAATATCGCCGCCGAATACGCACTCGAAGAAAGCCACTTCCTGTTCGTGAGCAACGGCGACACCGCGTCCATGGCGCAGGGCGTGGCGCCCTATGTCGACCGCAGCGAGCCGCTCGGCCTGTCGCGCAGCAACTGGTCCTGGGAAGCGCGGCTGGCGGATTTCGACAACGACGGTTTCCCCGAAGCCCTGCAGGCCACCGGCTTCGTGCGCGGCGACATCAACCGCTGGCCGGAATTGCACGAACTGGCCATGGGTAACGACGGCCTGCTCAAACACCCGCGCGCCTGGATGCGCGTACAGCCGGGCGACGACCTGTCCGGCGACGCCGTAAATCCGTTTTTCGTGCGCGGCGCGCGCGGCCGTTTCGTGGATATCAGCGCCGAACTGGGGCTGGCCACACCGCAGGTGCGGCGCGGCATCGCGACCGCCGACACGGACGGCGACGGCGCGCTCGATTACATCGTCGCCAACCAGTGGGAGCCGTCCTACTTTTTCCGCAACGACTGTCCGCAGTGCGGCGGCTTCCTGGGCCTGCACCTGCTGCTGCCCGCGCACGGCGAGGACGCCGCGACTACCCAGGCCGTGGACGGCCACCCGGCGCGCGCGCGCGCGGCCAGCCCGGCCATAGGTGCACACGCCAAGGTGCGCCTGCCGGACGGACGCGTACTGGTGGGTCAGGTGGACGGCGGCAACGGGCACTCCGGCAAGCGCAGCCAGGACCTGCATTTCGGCCTGGGCCGCATTGCCCCCGGCACCGCCCTGCCGGTCGAACTGAGCTGGCGCGACCGCAACGGCACGGTACAGCGCGCCAGCCTCACGCTCAAGCCGGGCTGGCACAGCGTGTACCTGGGCGGCAGCGTCGCGCGCCCGCTCTACGCGGCGGCCGCCAGCGCCGCCGCACACCCCGCGCCGGCAGCGGCGCCGGGCGGCAAGTGACATTCCACCCGGGAAGCGCACACCATGGAACAACCGGACCTCAGACTGGCGGCGCTGCGCCGCTTCGGCACCGCGATCACCCTGCTCACGCTGTTCGGGCACGGCTTCCTGGGCTTCGAACAGGCGCCCGCCCACGTCGTGGTGGCGCTGGCCACGGCCTATACGCTGGAACTTGCCACCGAAAGGCTGCTCGCGCGCCTGCAGCAGCGCCCGGCACGCTACACGGGCGGCTGGCGCAAGCTCGTGGATTTCCTGCTGCCCGGCCACATTACCGGGCTTGCCTGCGCCATGCTGCTCTACACCAACGAACGCCTGTGGGTGCTGGCGTTCGCGGTAGCCGTGGCGGTAGGGTCGAAATCCTTGCTGCGCGTGCCGGTCGGGCGCGCCACCCTGCATTTCCTGAACCCCTCCAACACCGGCATCACCACCACGCTGTTGCTGTTTCCCTGGGTGGGCATCGCGCCGCCCTACCAATTTACCGAAAACATTTACGGCATCGCCGACTGGCTGCTGCCGCTGCTGTTCGTGCTGGTAGGCAGTTTCCTGAATATCCGCCTGACCCGGCGCATCGTGCTCATCCTGGGCTGGCTGGGCGGCTACGCGGTGCAGGCGCTGGCGCGCCAGGCACTGTTCGGCACTCCGCTGGAAGCGCCGCTGGCGCCGTTCACAGGCGTGGCTTTCCTGCTGTTCACGTTCTACATGGTATCGGACCCCGCCACCACGCCGCAGCGGCCGCTGCAGCAGGCCGCATTCGGCGCCGCGGTGGCGCTGGTGTATGGCGCGCTGGTCATGCTGCACATCGTGTTCGCGATGTTTTACGCGCTCACCATCGTATGCGCCACGCGCGGACTGCTTTTGTATCTCGACAGCCTCAAGGTGCGCGTGCCGGTGCCGGGTGAGGCGCCCATACTGGCGCGGCGCCAGGAGCCGCTATGAGCGCCATCGCCATCGTCGGCATGGCCTGCGTCTATCCGGACGCCGCCTCGCCGCGCGAACTGTGGGAAAAC
>JAEUNN010000375.1 GCA_016791085.1 Rhodocyclaceae bacterium
CGCGCCCGAGGCCTTCGGCTTTCTGGGCAGCACGCGCGCCAGCGTGAATGTCGTCGAAGGCGCGCGGCTCGCCACCCATGGCCGCAAGCTGGACGTGGTGGCCGGCGATCTGCTCATGGATGACGGCGTGATCACCAGCAATGGTGGCGACGTACGCCTGGTGGCGCTGGGGCGGCCGGCGGCCGCGCGCGAAATTCCGCTGCAGGGCAGCGTCGCGGATGCCGGTGGCGACTTCGGCATGAGCAACCTGAGCGTGGTCGAAGCGTCCGCGCTGGACGACGGGCAGGGCGGCAATATCGAAGTCGGCGCCGGCAGCCTGGGCCTCGCGCAGTCGCAGATATATTCCAGCGCACTCGAAGGCAATGCCGGCAATGCCGGATCGGTGGATGTGCGCGTGAGCGGCGAACTGGTAATCGCCGACGGGTCGCGCATCGCCTCAGACACCTATGCGGACGGCCATGCCGGCAACGTCACGGTGCGCGCCGGCTCGCTCATACTGTTCGGCGGCGATTCAGGCTTCGCGGCGATATCGAGCGACTCCACCGGTGCCGGCAATGCCGGCACGGTGTCCGTCACGGTAAGCGGCGAAATGGCCGTGCTGGACCGCGGCAAGGTGTCGTCCGATGCCTATGCCGGCGGCAGCGCCGGCAATGTGTTCGTGAGCGCCGGATCGCTGCTGATAGACGGCGGCGATGTCGGCATTTCGTACATATCCAGCGATTCGGTGGGCTTCGGCGATGCCGGCGCGGTGCGCGTGACGGTGAGCGGCCAGATGAGCATGACCAATACCGCTGCGGTGTCGTCGGACACTTACTCGTCCGGCAACGCCGGCAGCGTGACGGTGCGCGCCCAGACGCTGGTCATGGATGCCGACGCCAACATTTCCAGCGATGCCCGCAGCGACGGCAACGGCGGGCGCGTGGACGTGGGCGTGACGGGCGATCTGATCATGTCCCGGCGCGCCAACATTACGTCCAACGCGCTGGCTTTCGGCGACGCCGGCAATGTGCTGGTGAGCGCCGGCAGCCTCAGCATGGATGCCGAATCGCACATATCCAGCGATTCCAGCGGGGTAGGCAACGCCGGCACCGTGGACGTGCAAGTTGCGGGTGCGCTGGTCATGACCGACAGTTCGGCCATATCGTCCAACGACCGCTCGTCCGGCCGCGCCGGTGACGTGAGCGTGCGCGCGGGGGCATTGTCGCTCGACGCATCGAGCATATTGAGCGAAGCCAGCGGCCAGGGCGACGCGGGCTCGATCAACGTGCAGGTGGCGGGCGCCATGCGGCTGTCCGGCGGCTCGGTGGTGTCGTCGAACACCTATTCGACCGGCACCGGCGGCGACGTGAGCGTGACCGCCGGCAGCCTGGTGCTGGACGAGCGCAGCAAAATTTCCAGCGACGCGCGCGGCGACGGTTATGCCGGATCGGTGGCGGTCGTGGTGGATGGCGCCATGCGCGTGCTGAACGGCTCGCAAGTGTCCTCCGACACCTATTCGTTCGGCAATGCCGGCAATGTGAGCGTGCAGGCCGGTTCGCTGGAGGTGGATGGCGGCGGCACCTTCACCTATGTGTCCAGCGACGCGGTGGGCGGCGGCGAAGCCGGCTCGGTCACCGTGGATGTGGCCGGCGCCGTGCGCGTGGCCAACGGGGGATCGATATCTTCCGATACCTATTCGACCGGCAATGCCGGCAATGTGACGGTGCTGGCCGGCTCGCTCACGGTGGATGGCGCGGACAGCTTCGCCTACATTTCCAGCGATGCGCTGGGCGGCGGCGACGCCGGCATCGTGACCGTGCATGCGGCCGGCGCCATGAGCGTGCTGGGCGGCGGCACGGTGTCGTCCGACACGCGCTCGTTCGGCCGTGCCGGCGACGTCTATGTGTCGGCCGCCACGCTCACCGTGGCGGGTGCCGGATCGGCCATATCCAGCAAAGCTTTCGACGGCAGTTCGGGCCAGACCGGCATCATAGGCATCGCCGCGCGCGAAAGCATCGCGCTCATCGACGGCGGCACCCTGTCCATCGCCAACGCCGCCACCGTGGATGACCCCTCGCTGCTCATCCCCAGCGTGATCGGCGTCGGCACGCCGGTGCTCACGCTGAAAAACGCATCCATCACGGCCGCTTCGAGCGGGAATGTGGCGGCCAGCGGCATTTATCTGGAAATCGGCGAAATGCTGCACCTCGACCCCAGCAGCATTTCCACCAGCGCCAATCTGGGCAATGGCGGCGCCATCGTGATCAATGCGCCCCGTGCGGTGGTGGTGCTGGACAATTCGCAAATCACGACTTCGGTCAGCGGATTGAGCGGCAACGGCGGCGATATCGCCATCGACGCCAAAGCCCTGGTCATGAACAGCGGGTTCATCCAGGCCAATACCGCGGCGCCGGATGCGAGCGGCGGCAACGTGACGATCAACGTGCAACTGCTGGTGCCCAGCGGCAACAGCCTGTTCGTGGGCGGCGACACGCCTTTTGCATTCGAGCCGGGGCGCTTCGGCCTGAATGTGATCCAGGCCGCCGCGCCCACCGGGGTGAGCGGGCAAATCGACGTGACCGCGCCGGTACTGGACATATCCGGCAGTCTGAGCGGATTGAGCGTACGCGCCATAGACAGCGGCGGGCTGGGGCGCAGCCCGTGCCGGCCCGGCGCCGGCAGTTCTTTCGTGCAGACCGGGCGCGGCGGTTTTCCGCCTTCGGCGCGCGGCCTGCTGGGCGCCGCGCCGCCACCGGCTGCGGGGCCGCCGGCCGCTCAGGCCGTGCTGCCGCGACTGGCTGCGGCGCCGCTT
>JAEUNN010000387.1 GCA_016791085.1 Rhodocyclaceae bacterium
GAAACCACCAGTTTCACCTTCATCGCCCTGTTCGTCGCCAGCCTGGGGGCGGAAGTCGTGGCCGGCCACCGCATCGTCGCCAACCTGTACGCGCTCTGTTACATGCTGCCGCTGGCGCTGGCCTCCGGCACCCTGGTGCTGGTAGGCCAGGCTTGCGGCGCGCAGGACGGCCGCCGCGCCCGGGCAACCGCCCAGGCCGGCATCCTGACCGCCGCCGTTTGCGGTGCCGCGCTGGGTGGCGCACTCTGGTGGTGGGGCAACGCGCTCATCGCGGCCTATACGGCCGACGCCGCGGTGCGCCAGGTAGCGCAAGGTCTGTTGCCCTATGTGCTGGTATTTCTGGCCATAGACGGCACGCACACGGTGGCATCGTTTTCGCTGCGCGGCTACAAGGTGACCGCCTTGCCCATGGCCATACACGTCGTGTGCTTCTGGGGCGTCGCGCTGGGCGGCGGCTGGTGGCTATGTTTCCGGGCGCAGCCGGCCATGGGTGCGGCCGGCTTCTGGCTCATGGCGGTAGCCGGCACGCTGCTGGCGGCCCTGCTCGTGCTGGCACTGCTGGAATTCGTGGCGCGGCGCGAATTTGAAGGAATGCCGGCACCACCGCCGCGCGCCGGTGACGGCAACTCGGTGCCGGGCTAGCGGCCGGTACTGCCGAATCCGCCGTCGCCGCGCTGGCTTGCCGGAAATTCATCCACGACATTGAGCGCCACCTTGATGACCGGCACCACCACCAGCTGGGCGATACGCTCCATGGGGCTTACCGTGTAGGGATCGCGGCCGCGGTTCCACAGCGAAATGAAAATTTCGCCCTGGTAGTCCGAATCGATCAGGCCGACCAGATTTCCCAGCACGATGCCGTGTTTGTGGCCCAGGCCCGAGCGCGGCAATATCATGGCGGCCAAGCCCGGATCGGACAGGTGTATGGCCAGCCCGGCCGGTACCAGCACGCTCGCCCCGGCTTCCAGGTGCAGGGGCTGATCCAGGCAGGCGCGCAGGTCCAGGCCGGCCGATCCTTCGGTGGCGTAATGCGGCGGGTGTTCCTTGAGCCGCGGATCGAGAATTTTGACGTCTATGCGGTGCATGTCGGCTCCTTCCTGAGCGCCGTGGCGCGGCGCGCCGGGCGGGTTGATGAGGGTCGGGCGGCGGCAGCCGGCCTGCCGCCCTGCGCGTTCAGGCGCTGCGGGGCGCGGCGGCCAGGCGCGCGGCGTGCGCGATGATGTCGCGTGCAAGCTGTTCTTTGGGTGCGCGCGCGAGCGCATGGCGGCCTTCGGCGTCGTAAATGACCACGCTGTTGTCGCTGCCGCCCAGGCCGTCCTGCACCAGATTGCCGACCACCATGGGCAGCTTCTTGGCGCGCCGCTTGCCCTCGGCGTATTCGTCCAGATTGCGGCTTTCGGCCGCGAATCCCACGCAGAACGGGGCGTCCGGCAGCGCCGCCACCTCCGCCAGAATGTCCGGATTGGGCGTCAGTTCCACACTGAGCGGCGCGCCGCTTTTTTTGATTTTGTGCGGATTGGCCGCGGCGGGCCGGTAATCCGCGACCGCCGCCACCGCGATGAACAGGTCCTGGCCGCGCACGCGCTGCATCACCGCCGCGTGCATGTCTAGCGCCGAGCGCACCGCGACGCGTGTGACGGCGCGCGGCACGGCCAGGTCTACCGGCCCGCTCACCAGCGTCACGTCGGCACCGGCTTGCGCGGCCGCGCGCGCCAGCGCATAGCCCATGCGGCCGGAACTCAGATTGGTGATCACGCGCACCGGGTCGAGCGCTTCCTGGGTCGGCCCGGCGGTAATGAGCACGCGCCGGCCGGCGAGCAATTTGGGTTCAAAGAAGGCGACCAGTTCTTCCAGCAATTCTTCCGGCTCCAGCATGCGCCCCATGCCGATTTCGCCGCAGGC
This sequence comes from Rhodocyclaceae bacterium, assembly GCA_016791085.1. GTDB lineage: Bacteria > Pseudomonadota > Gammaproteobacteria > Burkholderiales > Rhodocyclaceae > JAEUNM01. The sequence continues at coordinate 1,903 of JAEUNN010000387.1, forward strand.
CTGATCGCCCGCGGCCGGGCCCAGCATGCTCACGCCGTCCTCGACCAACTGCGCGACGTTGCGCTGCGTAGCCGGGTTTTCCCACATCTGGCGGTTCATGGCCGGCGCGACCAGCAGCGGACAGTCGCGCACGGCTCCGTCCATGCCGGCGCGCGGGCGCGCGAGGCACAGGGTGCTCAGCAAATCGTCCGCCATGCCCTGCACCAGCCGCGCCATGAAGTCGGCGCTGGCCGGCGCCACCAGCACCGCGTCGGCACCGCGCGTGAGGTCGATGTGCGCCATGTTGGCGGGCCGGCGCGCATCCCAGATATCGGTCCATACGTAATTGCCCGACAGCGCCTGGAAAGTAACCGGCGTCACGAAACGCGCGCCGGCCTCGGTCAGCACGACATCCACGGCCGCACCGGCTTTCACCAGCAGCCGGGTAAGTTCTGCCGACTTGTAGGCGGCAATGCCGCCGCTCACACCAAGTACGATACGCCGCCCGGAAAGTTCGCCCGCCGCCATGACAAATGTCGCCTCTCGAATTACACTTGGAAAGTTCCACGCGCCGGCCAATCCGGCCGGGCGCAGCGCGTCGATTCTACCGCGTCGGGCGCGTTTCCCCGTTGTGTCGAGGACCATGCCATGACCATCAGCGACTGGCCCCTATCCGAGCGCCCGCGCGAAAAGCTGCTGCAACAGGGCGCGCAGGTGCTGAGCCCAGCCGAATTGCTGGCCATTTGCCTGCGCACCGGGGTGCGCGGCAAAAGCGCCGTGGATGTGGCGCGCGAACTGCTGGAGCACTATCAGGGGCGGCTGCTGGCGCTGATCGAAGCGCCGGTCGAAGAATTGTCCGCGCACGCCGGCCTCGGGCCCGCCAAAGCCGCGCAACTTAAAGCCAGCCTGGAAATTTCGCGCCGCGCACTGGTGCAAACCATGACCGAGCGCGACCTGCTCGGCTCGCCCACTGCCGTGCGCGACTGGCTGCGCCTGAAACTTGCCCACCTGAACCACGAAGTATTCATGGTGCTGCTGCTGGATGCGCAAAACCGGCTGATCGACGCCGCCGAACTGTTCCGCGGCACGCTCACGCAAACCAGCGTATATCCGCGCGAAGTCGTAAAGCTGGTGCTGGCGAGGAATGCCGCCGCGGTCATATTTGCGCACAACCACCCCAGCGGCACGGCCGAGCCCAGCCGCGCCGACGAGTGCCTGACGCAAACGCTCAAACAGGCGCTGGCACTGGTCGATGTGCGCGTGCTGGACCATTTCATCGTGGCCGGTCTGGCGGCACCACTGTCGTTTTCCGAACGCGGCCTGCTCTGAAGTGCGGTTGCGGCGCGGAACGGCTTGAACGCCACGCAAAACACGCGCTATAATCGCGGTCTTTTTTGAATCCGAGGGAGCACGCGATGTCGCGCGTTTGCCAAGTAACCGGAAAAGCGCCCATGGTCGGGAACAACGTTTCGCACGCGAACAACAAGACCAAGCGCCGATTCCTGCCCAATCTCCAGCAGCGCCGCTTCTGGCTGGAGTCCGAAAAGCGTTTTGTGAGCCTGCGCGTTTCCACCCGTGGACTGCGCACGATAGACAAGAAAGGCCTGGAAGTGGTGCTGGCCGAAATGCGCGCGCGCGGCGAAAAGGTCTGAGGCCACCCGCCCAGCCCACGTCCGCACGCCAACGACCATCACCCGGAGAGCATCATGGCCAAAGGTATCCGAGAAAAAATCAAGCTGGAATCCACCGCCGGCACGGGGCATTTCTACACCACCAGCAAGAACAAGCGCACCACGCCGGAAAAGCTGGAATTCATGAAATTCGACCCCAAAGCACGCAAGCACGTCCTGTACAAGGAAGTGAAGCTCAAGTAAGCGCTTGCGCGCCGGTACGAAAAAGCCCGCCGCGTGCGGGTTTTTTTGTGCCTGCCGGGGGCTGCGGCAGGCTCATTTGAAAGAAAACGAATAGCGCAGGTCGAGCGCATTGTCGGTGCCGGCGCGGCCTATCACTTCGAGCCGGCGCGACAGGTGATAGGACAGTTTGACGATGTTCTGCGCCCCGGCCAGGCTTTGTTCGTACGACAGATAGACCTTGTCGCTGAGGCGCTTGCCCACCGTGAAAATTTGCGAGGCGAGCGGCGCATTGGTATCGCCGCCACCCACTACGCGGCTGCCGCCGCGCCCCAGCCCGCTGGCGGACAGATCGCCCTGCGTGAGCGTGATCTGATCGACGCCCAGCGCGTCGGCGAGCTGCCGCGACACCCCGCCCGACTGGCCGCCCAGCAAGGCGCCCGCCGCCGCGATCAACAGCCCGGTATCGCCCTTCTGTTCCTGACCGTGGCCCAATATGATCCAGGACAGCTTTTCGCTGTCCGGCATGGCCGGCTCCGACACCAGGCGCACGCGCGGCCGGCGCGCGGTACCGCCGACTTCCACGCCGGCCTCGACCGGTATGCCGTCGCGCAGCGCGCGCACGTTGAGGCCCGGGTCGTCCAGGGTGCCCTGGAAATTCACGATGCCGCGTTCTATGCGCAGCGCCTGGCCGTAGGCGTCGAAATTGCCGCCGCGGGTCGCGATCGAGCCGCTCGCACGCAACCGCCCACCCGGCTCGGCGCGCAATTTGAGTGCGCCGGTGAGCCGCGTGTCGAGCCCGCGCCCTTTCAGGTAGAACGCACGGCCGAAATCCGCCTCGACTGCATAAGTAAGCCGTACCGGCGCGGCCTGGGTGGCAGCGCGGCCTTTGATCACCACGTCATCGGACAGACTGGGCGCACCGGCTTCGGGAATTTCGGCGTAGCCCGCATCGGCCTTGAAATTCCCGCTCACCACATAGCCCGCCGCGCGTTCGCCCTGCAGCGCGGCCGAGCCCGACAGCGCAACCCAGCGATCGGGCCGCTGCAGGGCCAGGAAGCGCTCCGCGCGCACTTTCAGATCGGCGCGAAAATCGGGGAAACTCAGACTGCCGCTCGCGCTCAAGCTGCCCGGACGGGCCGCGAATTCGTCCAGCGGCAGGCGCGACTCGCGCGGCTTCACCTGTAGCGGGCTGGTAAAGCGGAATTCGTCCAGCCACAGCCGGTCGGCCGAAAAGCGCGCCTTGAGGCTGCCGTCGGACAGCCGCACGCCGGTATTGAGCAGCGCCCATTCCAGGGCCTCGCCTTCGATGCGTCCGTCGAACCGCGGCGCCGCCGCGGTGCCGGCCAGATCGACGCGGCCGGAAAGCCGTCCGGCCGAACGCATATTCACGTCCAGCAGCGGCGCGAGCCAGTCGATGCGCGCAATTTCCAGCGTGGCACTGCCGGATACGGGCGCCGACGGCGCGAGGCGCCATCCCTGCGGCCCCTGCTCGGCGCGCGCGGCGGCTTGCGCGTCCAGGCGCCCGAAGCGCTCGCCACGCGCCACCAGGGCGGCTTGCAACTGGTTGGCGCGCGCACCAGCCTGCAGCCGCAGTTCGGTAAGCCCCAGTGCCAGGCCGCCCTCGCCGGCCATGCGCAAGTCGCCGCTTTCGCGCTGCAACAGCAATTGGCCATCCAGGGCTGAGGCGACTTGCACGTTCCACTGTCCGCCCAGGCGTAAATCGCCCTGCATTGGCGGCGGCGTGAAGCCCAGGCCGCTAATTTCGCCGCGGCTGGTCAATTTGACCCCATCCCAGCGCGTTTCCAGCAGACGCAAGCTGGCGCGCGCCCCGCTGATGCGCGCCGGCCCCAGTTCCAGCCGTCTGGCGCCGACCTGCAACGCGACCGGCTCGGCCAGCGCGGCCGCAAACGGCGTGCTGCCGGCAAGCGCCAGCGACTCGATCTGGCCGTCCCACAGCGGCCCGTCGCGCAGCGCGCCGCGCAGAGCGGCTTGCAGGCTGTCGCCGTGCGGCAGGCTGGCATGCAGGCTGATGCGGTGCATGGCGCGGCTGCCGTCTATGCGCAGCTGGGCCGCATCGAGCAGGCCCTGCTCCGCACGCGCCACTTTGCCCAGGTCCGCCGCCAGCGTGAATGGCCCGGCATCGGGCGGCAGGCGCAAATCCATGCTGGCCGCGGCGAGGCGCCAGCCGCCGGCAAGTTCGATGCCCTTGGCGGCAGCCTGCAATTCGCCGTACGGACGTTCCGGGCTGCCGCCCAGCCATCCCCGTGCATCCAGGCTGCCGGCTTGCAGGCCGGGCAGCGCGCCCAGTTGCGGCGCCTCGATCGCAATCTGCAGGCGGTCCGCCGGCGCGCCATAAGCACCTTGCAGACGCAAGCGGTTGCCGGCCGCATCGAGCGCAATATCCGCCGCGGCGATACGCCCCGGCGTCACGGTCAATTGCGCCTTGCCGCCCAGGGGCTGGCCGCGCAGGCGGCTGTCGAACAGCCGCAAATCCAGTTCGGCCGCCAGGGGCGACAGCTTGCCTTTGGCCGCCAGTTCGACATTCAGGTGCGCGGCCGGAAATTGGCCCAGGCGCGCCGGATCGAAATCTTTCACGCGGCCTTGCAGGGCCATATCGTAGGGCGCGGCCAGGGCGACGCTGCCGGCCAGTTCCAGCCGGCCCGGCCCGGCCGCGAGCAGCAGTTGTTCGAGCGCAAGGTGGTCGCCCTGACGCTGCGCGTAGGCCTGCACCTGAAAACGCGGCTCGCGCAAATCGAGGCGTAATTGTTGCGATGCGGCGCCGCCTTCGAGCTTCAGGCTGCCGGCAAGTCTGGTCGGCAGCAGGCGCCGGTCCCA
>JAEUNN010000406.1 GCA_016791085.1 Rhodocyclaceae bacterium
CCCATGTGCTGGTTGTTCAGGTCGCCGTCGTCCAGCCAGGTGAGCGCCACATTGTTGCCTTGTGGCGCGCCGCCCGGAAAGAAGGTCGAGCCGGTGGGGTTCAGCACCCCCACGGCGCGGTTGGAGGCGTTGTAAATGCCGTCCGGGTCATATACCGACCAGCCCTGCGGGATCAGCACGGGAAAGGTGTTGGGGGCTGCAAGGTCGGCCTCGAAACCGGCGTTCACGATATTTACCGGGGCTGCCTGTGCGCCGGTTGCCGCCAGCAGGTAAGCCATTGCTGCAAGCGCTTTCCGCATCTGTGTCTCCTTATCGCCTGATCGTTACGTCGGGGTCGGGGTTGCCGCGCGGGGGAAAATGCCCGCGGCGCAGATATTCGCCCCGCCCTGCGCAAGCTACGCGCAAGTAAGTCACGCCCGCCGGCGATTGGCGCCGCGGCGCCGGGTGCGGGCGGCAAATATTCACGCCGTAGCGCGCCTTGCGCCGGGTGAGTGCTTGCGCCTCAGGAAAATTCGTAGCCGAGCGGCCAGCCCTGTGCGGCGGCCAGATGCGCGCAGGCACGCTCGGCCAAGGCACAAATCACCAGCAGGGGGTTCACGCCCAGCGAGCGCGGAATGATCGCGGCGTCCATCACGTACAGGCCTTCATGCACGGCGCTGCCGCTGCTTCCGGCATACACCCGGCCGCGATGATCGACCACGCCCCGGGCGGCGTCGTCGGCCATGGGGCAGCCGCCCAGAGGATGGCCGGTCAGCAACTGCTGGTTGGTCAGGCGGTTCCAGGTCGGGTTGGCCACGAAAGTGCCGCCCAGCGCTGCGGTCGCCGCGCGCATCATGGCCGCCGCGCGGGCGAAATGCGGCTGGCCGCCGACGCCGGGCCAATCTATGCGCAGCCGGTCGGCGTCCAGGTACATGCGCCCGCCGCTGTCGTCATGCGCCACGGTGATATAGGTTTGCGTGTTGCGAATGGCGCCCACATAGGGTCCGCCCAGTTTGCTTTCGAGTGCGCGCGTGGCTTCGCGCAGGGCGTCGCGCAGGCCGCGGTCGGTGTCCTCGCCCAGCAGCTTTGCCGCGGCCGATAGCACGAGCGGCATCCAGCCGCCTATCGCGCCGGGCACGCCGCCGCATTCCATCATCAAACCTTCGTCCAGCGCGCGCCCGCCGCGGGCGTCCACGACACCGGCCACGCAGGGGCCGGGCGGGTGGTCGGGGTCGGGCGCGAACGGACCGCAGCCGACCGAATTGACTTCGACATCGCAGTTATACGAAAAACCGATCAGGTCGCCATTGCCGGAAAAACGCGTGCCCAGCGCCGGCGACAGCGCAAGCCCCGCGGCGGCCGAGCGCAGCAGGATTTCCGTGCTGCCGAGGCTGCCGGCGCCCAATATCACCCTGTCGGCGCGAATTTCGATGTCGCGGTCCGGCGCGCCCGCGTCCAGGCGCCGGCACAGCAATTTCCAGCCATGGCCGTCGCGCGCCAGGCTGCGTACGGCAATTTCGCTGTAGATGCGCGCACCGTGGCGGGCCGCGTCGGGCAGGTAATTCATGAGTACGGTGTTCTTGGCGCCGTAGTTGCAGCCCGATTCGCAGTCGCCGCAGCCTACGCAGGGCTGTTGCGGCACCCCCACGTGGTTTACGCCGCCCGGCAGGGCTTCGAACGTGGTGTGCACGGGGATGCGGTAAAACGGCGCGCCGAGAGCCTGGGCCGAGCGCTCCAGTGCGTCGAGCTTGGCGAGCCGCGGCGCCTGGTCCGGGTAAGGAACCGGCTTCAACATGGCTTCGGCCAGCGCGTAATAGCGTTCGAGTGCGGCTTCGGCGCGGATTTCCGCGGGCCAGGCGGGGTCCTGGAACACGCGCGGGTCGGCGCGCGCCGAGGCGCCGGAATTGATCAGCGAGGTGCCGCCCAGGCCGCAGCCCACCACCACGTTGATATCCGGGTTGTAACGCAGGTCCAGCAGCGCACTGGGCGAGCCGACGTGCGCGAGCGGCAGGTCGGTTTGCGTGTGGGCGAGCAGGGTGATCGGGTCGTTCGGATATTCGCCCGGCTGCAGTTCGCGGCCGCGCTCCAGCACACATACCTCGCGGCCGGCGCGTGCCATGCGCGATGCGGCGATGCCGCCGCCGTAGCCCGAGCCGACCACCACCACCTCGTAATGGCCGGCCAGGCCGGCATGGTGTTGCGACAGCTTTGCCATGTTCTGTCCTTTCCGCGGCGGGCAGGACGAACCGGCACTGCCCCGGCTGAAGTATAGGCCGCGGGGTGTGTCGTAGCCGGGCGGGGCGCCCGGCGAGGCGCGGACGTGCCGCGCGGGCGCAATGCAGGATGCTGCAGACAGGCTGCGGTGGAGGGAGGGTCAGGCCCGATGCCGTTAAGTTAAGCGCGCGCAAAACGCCGCTGATCCGAAATCCGCATTGAAAAAGGGAGCGACTGTGTCGCTGCGCGGCGACCTGGGGGCGCGGGCGTCTCGCCCGCGTGCGGCGCAGGAGACGCGGCCGGCGGGCGAGACGCCCGCCCCCCCAGGGAAAAACGCGCGCGTCGATTCGCCCTAACTTAACGGCATTGGGGTCAGGCCTTACGTCGGCCGCCCCGGTGGTACGGCGGCGCGACGGGCACGCCGTGCTATGGGAAGCACACCGTGCCGGAGTACTCGGACGTTCCGCTCACGCCGACAAACGTACCATTCGACATGATTGCGCCGGTGGCGCCGGCAAATCCGCCGGTGCCGCCCACGATAAGCTGCAGATCGACGATTTCACCATTTCCGGCCATGCGTATGGAGCCGGAGTTCTTGATCAGTATGGTGCCCGAGCGATTGCCCATGAAACCCGTGAGCGTCGTGTCGGAGCGGAACGCGACCACTCCCGTGAGCGGCGTATCGGTGGGGTCGGCGCTGAGCTGATTTACCGTGGTGGCGAAGGACGCGCGCAGGCTGCCGCTGACCTGCCCTTGCAGGCACAGGCCGACGGCCGAGCCGCAGGTCGGGGGGATCTCGGCGTTTTCGGTGTAGTGGCCGGTTACCGGAAAGCAGGACTGCGCGGCTGCTGCCGTGAGCGCGCAGGACATCAGGGCCGCAGCGGCAAAAAACTTGAGGCCGGATCGGCTCCGATTCGAATTGCATGATTGACGGTCCATGGTTTCGTTCCATCCCTGGGTTGGACATTCGAGGCCGACTAAATGGCTGTGCCACCAGCCCGGTCGGGTGCACTGCAATGATGATGCAAGCAACATCGTAGCCCGCACCGCAGGTGCCCGCAGAAATAATTTATTGCAGCCATGAGAAATATGTAACGCTGGCGCCGGGATGCGGTCCGGATCCGCGTTACGGCAAGCTTTGCGGCTTGCTGCAGGCTTGCAATAGTGCAAGTTTAATGGATGCTTAAAGCAACTTCTTGAGCTGGTCAATAGTCCGAACGGGTGGTGTCGCGGTTTTCGCGCCGGGCGGCGCGGGACGCTCGCCCTGTGCGCGGGCACCCATGCCGGACAGATCGCGCTATCGGCCGGCATGCAGGGGCCGGCGTGTGAGGCCGCCGGCATAGCGGCGGGCGGGCGCAGAGGCGGGCTGTCGGGCGGCCCGCGCGGCGTAGCGCCAGTGCGCCGGCTTGCCGGCCGCGCCTCAGGCCGCCGCCGTCGCCGGGCGCACGGCGGCTTCGCGTATGGGCAGGTTGCACAGTGCGGCGCCTATGGCGAGCACTATGTCGGCATACCACATCCAGGTGAAATCGCCCTGGTAAGCGATGGCCAGACCGCCCAGATAGGCGCCCAGAAAACCACCGACCTGGTGCGTCAGCAAGGTGAGCCCGAACAGTGTGCCCAGATAGCGCACGCCGAACAGTTTGCCGACTATGGATGCGGTGGGCGGCACCGTGGCGAGCCAGGTAAAGCCCAGGCCGGCTGCGAACAGGTAGAAGGTCAGCGCGGTTTTCGGCGCCATCAGATAAAGCCCCACCAGCAGCGCGCGCGAGGCGTACATGACGGCCAATATGTGTTTGCTGCGATAGCGCGCGATGCGACTGCCGGCGTACAGGCTGCCGGCGATATTGGCCAGACCTATGATGGCCAGCGACCAGCTGGCCACGTCGGGCGGCATGCCGCACAGCGCGACTTCGCCGGGCAGGTGCGTCACCAGAAATGCAATATGAAAGCCGCAGGTAAAAAAACCGGCATGCAGCAGCAGGTATCCGGGATCCTGTATCGCCCTGGCGACCGCGGCACGCAGCGTTTCGCCGCCGGCGTGCGCGGCGGCCGGTGTGGCGGCGGGCGCGGCCAGCTTGCGTATGAGCGGCAGGCCGGCCAGCGAAATGGCGGCCAGCGCCCACATGGCGTTGATCCAGCCCAGAGCCTGGATGAGTTTCTGCGCGACAGGCGCGAACACGAACTGGCCGAACGAACCACCGGCATTGATCACGCCGGCCGCCGCGCCGCGCGCTTCGACCGGCAGACGGCGCGCAGCGGCGCCTATCAATACCGAAAAGCTGGCCGCTCCGGAGCCCATGGTGGACACGAAACCCAGCGCGAACAGCAAGCCGGTGCCGGATTGCAAAAACGGCGTGAGCGCATAACCGAGTGCGAGCAACAGCACGCCGCCCACCAGCACCTTGTCGGGGCCGTAGCGGTCCGCCAGCGCACCGGCGACGGGCTGTATGGC
>JAEUNN010000415.1 GCA_016791085.1 Rhodocyclaceae bacterium
GACCTAACATGGGAAGACCACAAAAAGTGCGCCTGGGCGAAATGCTGCTGGCGCAAAACCTGATTACCGAAGCGCAATTGCAGTCCGCGCTGGACGAGCAAAAGCGCAGCGGGCGCAAATTGGGCCGGGTGTTCATAGATGGCGGCCTGATTACCGAAGAGGGCCTCGCGCGCGCGCTGGCGCGCCAGTTGCAGCTCGATTTCGTCGATTTGCGCCAGGCGCGGCTGCGCCGCGAACTGGTCGAGCGCCTGCCCGAGGCGCAGGCGCGGCGCTTCCGCGCGCTGGTGCTGGAAGTGCAGGGCAATTTGCTCACCGTGGGCATGGCCGACCCGACCGACCTGTTCGCTTATGACGAACTGGGGCGCATCCTCAAGGCGGAAATCCACACCGTCGTGGTGCTGGAAAGCGAGCTGTTGGGGGCGATAGACCGGCTTTACCGGCGCACCGACGAAATCAGCGGCCTGGCGGCCGAACTGGGCAACGAACTAGGCGACCTGCCGGGCGATTTCGGTGCGCTATTGGGCACAGGCAGCGCGGTCGAAGAAGCGCCGGTCGTGAAACTGCTGCAAACCCTGTTCGAAGACGCCGTACGGGCGCGCGCCTCGGACATACATTTCGAGCCTCAGGCGGCACGCCTGACCATACGTTTCCGCATCGACGGCATCCTGCACGTGCAGACCGAAACCGACCTGCGCATCGCGCCGGCTCTGGTGCTGCGCCTCAAGCTCATGTCGGGGCTGGACATATCCGAAAAGCGCCTGCCGCAGGACGGCCGTTTCGAAGTCAAAGTGCCCGGCCAGGTGCTGGACATGCGCATTTCCACCTTGCCGACCCAATTCGGCGAATCGGTCGTGCTGCGGCTGTTGTCGCACAGCAAGGATTTGCTCGATCTGGACAAGCTCGGCATGCCGGCGCGCCTGCACGGACAATTGCACACCGCGATCCGTCACCCGGCCGGCATGATACTGGTGACCGGGCCGACCGGCTCGGGCAAAACCACCACCCTGTATGCCACGCTCGCGGCGCTCAATTCGCCCGAGCGCAAAATCATTACGGTCGAGGACCCGGTCGAATACCGCCTGCCCGGCATCAATCAGGTGCAGGTGCATGAAAAGATCGAACTGAGTTTCGGCCGCGTGCTGCGCGCCGCCCTGCGGCAGGACCCGGATGTCATTCTGGTCGGCGAAATGCGCGACCGCGAAACCGCCGAAATCGGCCTGCGCGCAGCCATGACCGGCCACCTCGTGCTATCCACGCTGCACACCAACGACGCCGCCAGCACCCCCATGCGGCTGCTGGACATGGGCGTGGCGCGCTACATGGTGGCGACGGCCCTGCATCTCGTGATCGCCCAGCGCCTGGTGCGCACGCTATGCGGGCGCTGTGCGCGCCCGCAAGCGCTCACGCCGAACGAACACGAATGGCTGCGCGGCGAACTCGGTGCCGCCGTGGATCAGCACGAATATCGCCGCGGTGCCGGCTGCCCGCATTGCAACGGCACCGGCTATCTGGGCCGCACCGCGGTGTATGAAGCGCTGGAAATGACGCGCCCGGTCGTGGAAGCGGCCAATGACGAAGACCCGGCCGCATTCGTGCGCGCCGCGCGCGAACAGATGGCCGGCCACAGCTTGCGCCGCGATGCCTTGCGCCTGGTGCTGGAGGGCCGCAGTTCGGTCGAAGAAGCCATGCGCGTGGCGAGCCAACAGGATTGAGGGGGTTTCGTGACTCGGATCGGGCTAAGGATAAGCGTGGAATTCATGCTTGGCGCCCCCAGGGTGGATGGTGGTTTTAGGGGTGGGCGTGCTGCCAGCGGCGGTGCGAGGCTTACGAACGTCCGCAGCGGCCAGAAAATTCCCGGCCTTGTCCGTGCCCTTCAGGAGCATTACTGACCCATGTCCGCCTACGCCTATACCGCTCGCGACTCCGGCGGCACGCGCGTCGAAGGGCGGCTGGATGCGCCCAGTCCTGACGCGGCGGCCGAACTTCTGCTGGGGCGCGGCCTTACCCCGATCAATATCGGTGCCGCCAAAGATGCCGACGGCACTTCGCTGTTCAGCCTGGGCGAGCGCATCCCGCACGAAGAAATCACGCTGTTTTCGCGCCAGCTCTATGCCCTGCTGAAAGCCGGGGTGCCCATCATGCGCGCGCTGCTGGGGCTGCAGGAATCCACGCCGCACCGCGGCATGCAGCGCGTGCTGCGCGAGGTGCGCGAAGGCCTCGACACCGGGCGCGAACTGTCGGCCGCGCTGGCGCGCCATCCCAAGGTGTTTTCGCCTTTCTACCTGGCCATGGTGCGGGTGGGTGAACTGACCGGC
>JAEUNN010000491.1 GCA_016791085.1 Rhodocyclaceae bacterium
AGGATGTTGGCGGAGTGGACGGGACTCGAACCCGCGACCCCCGGCGTGACAGGCCGGTATTCTAACCAACTGAACTACCACTCCATACGGCTAAGCCGCGATACTGCCATGCTCGCTCCGGCACCGTATCCCGCGGCCGGAACTGCATGTAACCCTGGCGTCCCCTAGGGGATTCGAACCCCTGTTACCGCCGTGAAAGGGCGGTGTCCTAGGCCTCTAGACGAAGGGGACTGCGTTTGGTGGAGGTAAGCGGGATCGAACCGCTGACCTCTTGCATGCCATGCAAGCGCTCTCCCAGCTGAGCTATACCCCCGAAAGAAGAAGAGTATAGACAATTTTTGCGCCAATGTACAGGTGGAAATATAACTCTGGGCGGATTCAAAGCAACACTTTGCCGGGATTCATGTATCCCAGGGGATCCAATGCGCGTTTCACGCGGTGCATGAGGTCCAGTTCGAGCGCGGATTTATAGTGCGCCAGTTCGTGGCGCTTAAGTTGCCCGATGCCGTGTTCGGCCGAAATCGAGCCGCCCAGCTTGACCACCAGATCATGCACGAGGCGCGTGACTTCAGCACTTTGCGCCAGCAAGGCGTCGTTGTCCGACGCGGCGGCCGCGGACAGGTTGTAGTGCAGGTTGCCGTCGCCCAGATGGCCGAAAGCCACGACGCGGGCAGCCGGGTAGCGTATTTCGATGGCCGTGCCGGCGGTTTCGATGAAATCGGCGAGCGCGCTCACGGGTAGCGCGATGTCGTGTTTGATGCTGTAGCCTTCGAGGCGCTGCGCTTCGGAAATCGATTCGCGCAATTTCCACAGCGCCGCACGTTGCGCGCCATCCTGCGCGAGCGCGGCGTCGCGAATTTCTCCCGCTGCCAGGGCCCGCTCCAGCATGAGGGCCAATTCGTCGTCCAATGGAGCGGCCGCATTGCTGTCGGCCAGTTCCACCAGCAAGTACCAGGGATGCGGTGCCGGCAAGGGGTCGCGCGTGTTCGGGATGTGCTGCAGCACAAGTTCCAGCGCCGGCCGGCCGACCAGTTCGAGTGCGTGCAGCCGCTCGCCGGCGCCCTCGCGCACGCGCGCAGCCAGCGCCAGAGCGGCTTGTGTGTCGTCCAATGCCGCCCAGGCCAGGCTATGCCGGCGCGGCAGCGGAAACAGCTTGAGCACGGCCGCCGTGATGATGCCCAAAGTGCCTTCGGCGCCTATGAACAGGTGCTTGAGGTCGTAACCGGTGTTGTCCTTGCGCAAGCCGCGCAGTCCGTGCCAAATCTGGCCGTCGGCCAGCACGACTTCCAGGCCCAGCGTGAGGTCGCGCATGTTGCCGTAGCGCAGCACATGCACGCCGCCGGCATTGGTCGACAGGTTGCCGCCTATCTGGCACGAACCTTCGGAAGCCAGGCTGAGCGGAAACAGCCGCTCCGCCGCCGCAGCATGTTCCTGTATGGCAGCCAGGGTGCAGCCGGCCTCGACACAAATGGTGTTGTTGGCGGTATCCATGCCGCGCACGCGGTTCAGGCGGGACAATTGCACGACCACTTCGTTGCCGCTCGCATGCGGCGTCGCGCCTCCGCACAGGCCGGTGTTGCCGCCCTGCGCGACCACCGCCACGCCGGCCTGGGTGCAGGTATGCACGGTAGCCGCAAGTTCTTCGGTATTGCCCGGACACACCACACAACGCGCGGCGCCATGGTAGCGGCCGCGCCAGTCGCTCAGGCTGGGTGCCATGCCGGCGTGGTCGCTCACCACGTGTGCGGCGCCCACCAGCGTGCGCAGGCGCTCTATGAGTGCGTCATTGGGATTCATGGGCGTCGGCGTAAGCTGTTGCTAATCAGTTTAGTCTGCCGGGCGTGGCACGCCGCGCTCAAACGTCCAGCACCTGCCGGATGGCCGCCTGCATGCGCTGTACGGCGGCGCGTCCTTCTTCGATGGCTTCCGCGGCGCGGTGATAGTCGAGCAGACCGAGGTGGGCGAGCCGCGGCGTAAGCAACACGTCGGCCGGATCCCCGGCCAGGCGGCTGCGCGCGATGCGCACTTGCATGATGTTGATGCTGGTGGTGAGCACGCTCACCAGCGAGGGGAAGGACGGCTCGGCGGGAGGTTTGGCGTCGTCGCCGTCATCGCCGCGCAGCGTGCGCAGCCAGTTGGCGATGCCGCCCGGCCGATCGCCGTTGGCTGCGGCCGCCGCGCTCAGTTCCGCCCCGACGCCGCGCCGGCGGCCCACCACGTCCGAGCCCAGGTCGATCGCGATCACGACTTCGGCCCCCATGGCGCGGGCCAGCGATACCGGTACCGGGTTGACCAGCCCGCCATCGACCAGAAAGCTTTTGTCGTGCGGCAGCGGACGCATGAGGCCGGGCAGCGCAATGGATGCGCGCACGGCCTGCAGGACGCTGCCTTCGCGCAGCCAGATTTCACGGCCGGTCGCAAGATCGGTGGCGACCACGGCAAATTCGCGCTGCAACTCGGAAAAATCGCAGTCGACGAAATGGCTCGCAAAAAAACTCATGAGCCGTTCGCCGCGTATCAGGCCGCTTTTGAAGCTGAGGTCCAGCAGGCCGAACACCTGTTTGCGGTCCAGGCTGAGCGCCCAGGACTCCAGCTTGCCCAGATCGCCCATGGCATAGGCCGCGCCCACCAGCGCGCCCATGGAGCAGCCGCACACCACGTCGGGACTCACGCCCATGGCGGAAAGCTCGGCCAGCGCGCCCAGGTGCGCCCAGCCGCGCGCCGAGCCGCTACCCAGTACGAGGCCCAGCCGCGGCTTGCCTTGCATGCGTGCCCCGGCCGGCGCTCAGGCGCTTACGAGTTCGGCG
>JAEUNN010000517.1 GCA_016791085.1 Rhodocyclaceae bacterium
GCCCGGATAGCGCGAACGCGGCGACGGACAGGCAAGGGGCGCGCCGCGCCCGAACTAAGGTTTGGCGCCAATGTGAGCGGCTCATGATTTCATCATTTCGCAATCGCTTCATCGTCCAGGCCACGGCGGCCTATGCCCTGGTCGCGGCGGCCTGGATATTCGCTTCGGACCAGTTGCTCGCCGGCTTCGCCGACATGGACGCGCTGGTGCGTTTTTCGACCATCAAGGGCCTGGTGTTCGTAATCGTCACCGCGGCCGTGCTGTACGTGGCGCTGCACAGCGTGCCGCCGCGCTCGGCTGTACCGGCCGACGATCCCGATCCGGATCCGCGGCTCTGGTCGCAACGCCTCATGGTGTATGCATTTGCCGCCGTGGTCGCGCTGGCCATGCTGGTCCTGAGCAGCAACATGGGCAGCGCTTTCACCGAGCGTCCCATGCTCATCCTGTTCATGTTCCCCGTCATTCTGGGCGCCATGCTGGGCGGCACGGGTCCGGGCCTGCTGGCAACCGCCATCCTGGCCATCGCGGCGGCGTATCTGTTGCTGCCGCCGCTGCATGATTTTCACGTTGCCGGCATGGCCGATACGGTGCAACTGGCCAATCTGGTGGTGAACGGCATCCTGGTGAGCCTGTTGAGCGGCTACCTGCATCAGGCGCGCCGGCGCGAAGCGGCGCAGCGCCGCCGCCAGGAAGCCATGCAGCAGGATTTGCGGCGCAGCGAAGAACGCTACCGCCGCATCGCCACGACCGTGCCGGTCGTGCTTTACGACTATGTCACCCACCCCGACGGCCGCTCAGAATTTCTTTATGTCGGCCCGCATTGCAAGGACTTGCTCGAGGTGGATGAGCAAGCCTTGCTGGCGCGTGCGGACGTGTTCTGGGACATGGTGCATGCGGTGGATGGCGCGGGCTTGCGCGCACGCCAGGAACAGGCTGCACGCGCCGGCGAAGACCTGGCGGAGGAATTCCGCATCACCACGCCGAGCGGGCGCGAAAAATGGATACACATGGCATCACGCAGCGATGCGCAAGGGGCCGACCGCAGCGCGGTGCGCTCCGGCATCATGCTCGAAATAACCGAGCGCAAGCGTGCCGACGCCCTGCTCGCCGCCAGTGAACAGAAACTGCGCCTGTTCGTGGAGCACGCACCGGCGGCCATTGCGATGCTGGACCGCGAATTGCGCTACGTGGCGGCAAGCCGGCGCTGGATCGAAGACTTGCGCCTGCCGCGCAATGACATCGCCGGCTGCCGCCATTTCGAGCTGGCGCCCGAGCTGGCCGGCGTGTGGCGTGCGCGCTTCGAGCGCGGCCTGGCCGGCGCAACCGCAAAAAGTGAGGAAGAGCTACGCCACCATGCCGACGGCAGTAGCGACTGGATACGTTGGGAGATACGCCCCTGGCATGACGACGGCGGCGCCCTGGGCGGCATTCTTGTCGTGTGCGAATCCATCACCGAACAGGTCACTGCGCGGCACGCCCTGCACAAACTATCCATGGCCGTGGAACAGGCCAACAATACCGTCATCATTACCGACACGCAAGGCGCGATCGAATACGTCAATGAGGCCTTCACACGCGGCACGGGTTATGCGCCGGCCGATGCACAAGGCCGCAACGTACGCTTCCTGCAGTCGGGACTGACGCCCGCGGCGGTGTGTGACGCGCTGTGGCTATCGCTGCGGGCCGGCCACAGCTGGCAGGGCGAACTATCCAACCGGCGCCGCGACGGCGAAATTTATCCGGCCTGGTGCAGTTTTACGCCGATACGCCAGCCCGACGGCAGCATCACGCATATCGTCGCAATCGAGGAGGACATCACCGAAAAGAAACGCATCGCCCGCGAGCTCGATGAACACCGGCACCACCTGCAGGAACTGGTTGCGCGACGCACCGCGGAACTGGCCGACGCCAAAGAGGCCGCCGAAGCGGCCACCCGCGCCAAGGGCGCGTTCCTCGCCACCATGAGCCATGAAATCCGCACCCCGCTCAATGCCGTACTGGGCATGGCGTATCAGATCCGGCGCGGCGGCGTGACGCCCAGACAAAACGACCAGCTCGACAAACTCGATCGCGCCGCCGAACATTTGCTCGGCATCATCAACAACATTCTGGATCTGTCCAAAATCGAGGCCGGCAAATTCGTGCTGGCCGACGAAATATTCGCGCCAGACACAGTCGCCACCAACGTCGCGGCCATGCTCGCCGAACGCGCCGCCGCGCAAGGCCTGTCGCTGCAGGTGGACAATGCACCCCTGCCCTGTCAGTTGCGCGGCGACGCGACGCGGCTCACCCAGGCTTTGTTGAACTATGCATCCAACGCACTCAAATTTACCGAGCGCGGCACGGTGACCATCGCCGTGCGCCCACAACGCGAAGCGGGCGAGCAGGTGCTGCTGCACTTCAGCGTGCGCGACACGGGCATAGGCGTACCCGCCGCCACCCTGCCGCGGCTGTTCGACGCCTTCGAACAGGCTGACGCATCGACCACGCGCAAATACGGCGGCAGCGGCCTGGGGCTAGCGATCACGCGGCGCATCGCGCAAATGATGGGGGGCGAGGCCGGCGTGGAAAGTGTGGAAGGCCAGGGCAGCACCTTCTGGTTTACGGCCATGCTGAAAAAAGCCGACGCAAGCGCGCTAGCCGCGCCGGACACGGCCGCGGACGGACTGCGGGAGGCGAACCTGCGCGAGCACGCCGGCCGCCGCGTGTTGCTGGTCGAGGACGAGCCTTTCAATCGCGAAGTCGCCGTGGAATTGCTGGCGGAGGTCGGACTGGAGATGGATTGCGCCGAAAACGGCCATGAAGCGGTCGCCGCGGTGCAGCGCGGCGCTTACGACCTCATACTCATGGACATGCGCATGCCGGGCATGGACGGCCTGGCCGCGACGCGCGCCATCCGCGCGCTGCCTGCCGGCGTCGCTGTACCCATCGTCGCGATGACCGCCAATGCATTTGCCGAAGACAAGGCGCAGTGCATGCAAGCCGGCATGGACGATTTCCTGACCAAGCCGGTCGACCCACGCCATTTCTACAAGGTGTTGCACCACTGGCTGACGCAGGGGCGCCAGGTGCCAGCCGGGCGCAATGCCGCGACTTAGTTGCGCGGGCCGGCGGCAGCCTCGTAACCGGGGACAGGGAAAACCGGGGGAAAACCGGTAAACCGGGGACGGACCCAATGCCGTTAAGTTAAGGCGAATCGACGCGCGCGTTTTTCCCTGGGGGGCGGGCGTCTCGCCCGCCAGCCGCGTCTCCTGCGCCGCACGCGGGCGAGACGCCCGCGCCCCCAGGTCGCCGCGCAGCGACACAGTCGCTCCTTTTTTCAATGCGGATTTCGGATCAGCGGCGTTTTGCGCGCGCTTAGCTTAACGGCGCTGGGGACGGACCCTCGCTGGAGTGAGAAAAAACCGTTGTCTGTCCCCGTTTTTCCCGCCCGTTTTTCCGCGCTTTTCCGCGGCGCAAACAGGGCCGCCGCCTGGCCCCGTTTGCGCTTGGTGTGCGGCTATTCGGTCCGCTCGGATATCACGACTATCGTGCGGCGACCGCCGACCGTGACCGCAATCTCGATCGGGAAGGCTCCATCCGGCACGGCGGCGGCGACAAAACGGTTCTGCTCGGGCAGGAAGCGCAGCCAGCCCGGCAGAGCCGATCCATCGGTCAAACTGACTTGAACCACATCCTGCGGGCTTGCGTTCAACTGTTCCGGCAGGGTGAAACTGAAGCCGGCCCCCGCGGCCGCGGTGTTCTTGGGAATGGATACCGCAATCAGCCCGTTTGCTTCGGTGCTCGCGCTGCGCAAAAGATTCAGGCTTACTCCGGCACCGGCACCGGCGCCATTTGCGGCAGCCGATCCGCTATCGCTTCCGCCTGCCGCTGCGCCTGCGCCAGCAACCTGGATGCCCGCGAGTTGAGGCGGACTGTCGGCCGGCGTCGGCAGAACGGGCGCGGGCGTAGGGGGCGGCACCATCTGTGTCTGTTCCTGGTTGCTGCTGTCGAGCATCGTCACTTTGCCGTGGAACTCGTTTTCCGGTGCATGCAGATCGATGTGTCCGGTCGGCGCCATGACGGTCGTGTCGCCGATGACAACGATGTGGGTGTTCGGCTGTTGGACGACGTCGCCCACCGCATCGACCTTTAGATTGCCGCCGACGCGAACCTCTGCGAATACCAGATTGCCGCTTCCGTCCTTCAGGCTGATGTTCTGTCCGCCGGCATGAACAGGGCCGGCAAAGTCGTTGCCAGAATTGTCCAGGGTGACGTCGGCCGGATTGCCGCCCGCGCTGGCGTCGAAACTGCTGGTCGCGCCGGCCGTGACGGTACTACCGGCGGTCTGCGCGATGGCGCCGCCGGTGCTTACGACATCGAGCGTGCCGCCCGCGTGGGCGTCGGCCAGTGTGAGGCCGCCATTTCCGTCGCTGAGGGCAAGATTATTGCCATTCGCGCTGACCGGCCCGGCGAAATCGTTGCCGGCGTTGTTCAGTGCGATGTCGGCCGGGGCGCCGCCCGCGCTGGCGGTGAAACTGCTGGCGCCATCGGCGGTGACCGCACTGCCCGCAGCTTGGCCGATTGTACCGCCGCTGCTGGTGACGCCCAACGCGGCCGTCGCGTGCGTGTTACCCAGCGTCAGTCCGCCGCTGCCATCATTTATCGCGACATTGGCGCCGTTGAGAGTCACCGGTCCGCCGAAATCGTTACCGGCATTAACGAGTGTAATGTCGGCCGGGTTGCCGCCCGTGCTGGCGCTAAAACTGCTGGCTCCATCGACGATGATGGCGGCTCCGGCAGTCTGGTCTATCGCGCCGCCGGTGCTGGTGGCTGTTAGCGTGCCGCTGGCATGGGTGTCGCCCAGCGTGAGCCCGCCGCTGCCATCATTGATCGCGACATTGGCGCCGTTGAGGCTTACCGGTCCGCCGAAATCGTTGCCGGCGTTGGCGAGCGTAATGTCGGCCGGATTGCCGCCCGTGCTGGCGGTGAAGCTGCTGGGTCCATCGACGCTGAGCGCAGTGCCGGCGGTCTGGCCGATGCCCCCGTCGGTGCTGGTAATTTCCAGTGTGCCGTGGGCAACCAGGTTCCCCAAGCTTAGCCCACCGTTATGGTCGGCGATGGATGTGCTGCCATACACGGTCAAGCTGCCGTCATGGCCCTGGCTGAAATCCTGTTCTACCGTGAAATTGCCCAAAGTCGTGGCATTGCCTCCAGTCTGGGCAAAACTATTCAAGGCGATATTGCCAAGGCTGTAGAGGGTTCCTCCGGCCTGAGCGTAGCTGTCCAGCGTAATACCGCCGCTGCCCACGTTGAGCGTACCGCCGCTCTGGCTGAGGCCGCCGCCGGCGATCCCCAGGCTGTCTATGTTTACCGGGCCGTTTTGCGCGGGTGCCACGACCGTGGTACCGAAACTTACGTTCGTTCCCGATGGAATCACCACATTGGCGACGTTGGACAAGTCGGGTACGGCGCCGCCTGCCCAATTTGCCGGGTCGAACCAGTTTCCACTGTGGCCGCCTATCCACGTGACCGAGGCGAGCCGAGTGATGCTGGCCGTGGTGCCGGACTGGGCGGTGATTGCATAGTTGTCGATGTCGGCGCCACCGAACACGGCGGCCAGGCTTACGGCTTTGCTCGTTCCGACGTTCTTGTCCGAAAATTCGCCCGTCGCCGACGTGACGACCAGAACGTCACCGCTGATGAGCCCGCTGAAACTTGCGCCGTTCGTGATTACCGTGGCCTGCGTATTGCCGTCGTACACCTTGTCCGCAGCCGTCAGGCCGGATACGGCGATCTGTTTGCGAGCAATGTCCGCCGTGCTTACGGCCGTCGTGGTCGCAAGTTCGTAATTGCCGGCAAGCCCGCCGTTCGTGCCGTCGGCAAGCGCATAGCCGGTCGCAATGACGGGTTTGCCGGTGCCGGCATTGCGGTCGGCAAAGCTCGCGCTACCATGGTTGAGCGTCAGGGTTTCGCTACCGACGCCGGTGACGACGCCACCCCAGTTAATGATCGCCACGTTGGTCGTGCCGTCGTAAGTTTTGCTGTCGGCAGTAAGACCGGACACCGTCAGCACCTTGCGCGCGATGTCGGCCGTCGTGGTGGCGCTGCTAGAGGACAAGTCGTAGTTGCTCGCTAGTCCGCCATTGGCGCCGTCGGCAAGGCTGTAGCCGGTCGCGGTCACGGTTTTGGCGATGCCCGCGTTGGCGTCGGAAAAACTCGCGGTGCCGTGGTTGAGCGTGAGGGTTTCGCTATTCACGCCGGTCGCGACACCGCCCCAGTCCGTGATAGTCACGGCTGCAGTGCCGTCGTAAGTCTTGCCGGCGGCGGCAAGCCCGGTGATGGTCAATAGCTTGCGTGCGATGTCCGCGCTCGTCGTCGCGCTCGTGGAAGTCAGTTCGTAGTTGCTGGCCAGGCCGCCATTCGTGCCGTCGGCGAGGCTGTAGCCGGTGGCCGTGACGGTTTTGGCCGTGCCCGCGTTGGCGTCGGCAAAGCTCGCCGTGCCGTGGTTCAGCGTCAATGTTTCGCCACCTACGCCGGTGGCGACCGAGCCCCAGTCGGTAACGCTCACGCCGGTATTGCCATCGTAAGTTTTGCCGGCCGCAGCCAGGCCGCCCACGCTGAGCGCCTTGCGCGCGATATCCGCGGTCGTGGTGGCGCTGGTGGAAGCCAGGTCGTAGTTGGCGGCAAGCCCGCCATTCGAGCCGTCGGCCAGCGCGTAGCCGCTCGCCGTGACGGTTTTGCCCGTGCCGGCATTCGGGTCGGCAAAACTCGCGGAACCGTGATTAAGCGTCAATGCTTCGCTACCCACGCCGGTGGCGACCGAGCCCCAGTCGGTAATGCTCACGCTCGCGCTGCCGTCGTAAGTTTTGCCCGCAGCCGTCAGACCCGATACGCCGAGCACCTTGCGCGCGATATCGGCGGTCGTGGTGGCGCTCGTTGACGTCAGTTCGTAGTTGCTGGCGAGCCCGCCATCGGCTCCGTCGGCAAGGCTGTAGCCGGACGCGGTCACGGTTTTGGCGATGCCCGCGTTGGCATCGGCAAAGCTCGCCGTGCCGTGGTTCAGCACCAGTGTTTCGCTGCCTACGCCGGTTGCCACGCCGCCCCAGTTCGTGATCGCCACCACGCTACTGCCGTCGTAGGTTTTGCCCGCGGCGGCGAGGCCGGACACGGTCAGCGTCCGCCGTGTGATTTCTCCGTTGCTGCCGCTCAAGGAAGTGCCGCCGCTCAGGTAATAATTGTCGCGGTCGGCGCCGGACAAGGTCAGGTTGGTAATGGCATAGCTCAGACCCGTACCCGCATCCTTCTGGGCGAACACCCCCGTCCCGGTTGCGGCGGCAGTGTCCCCTGCCAGCGTTCCCGTGAGGTCTATGCTTGCACTTGTTATCGTGGTGCTGCCGTCGTACACCTTGCTTACGCCCGACGCCGTTGCAACGACCGCCTTTTGGGCGACGCTGTGGCTGCCCACCACGTTGATGGTGTCGCTGAAGTTCGCGCTGTTTTCGGTCACCGTGCCCGCAGTGCTCAGTTGGTAACTGCCGGCGCGCAGCACGCCGGCGCCGGAAACGACGGCGCCGGCAGGCGCGAGCGTGAATGTCGCCTGCCCGCCGGCACCGTCGTTAATCGTGAACTGGTTGCCGCCATTAGCGACTATCCCGCCCAGGCTGACCGCGCTGCCACCATTCCAGTATTCCGCGCTGGTGATGGTGTAACTGGCCGCCGCTCCGTAAGTCGTCGAGGCATTTGCGACACGGATGAGCAACTCGTTAGCCGGCACGATGGTGTAGTCGCCGTTCGCGTAAGTGATAGCGTAATTGGCGGCGCTCAGTCCGGATGCCTGCAGAACGCCGGAGTACGTGCCGGCCGTTTCCGTCCCGGCGTTCGTGCGCGCGATCGCGACACTGCCGCCCAGCACCGATTCGGTTTCGCCATGCACGAAACCGCTGTAGCTCACGCCGCTATAGACGCCGCCATTGTCAGATTGGGTCACGAATTTGGCGTCGTTATTGGCGCGTACCGTGAGCGCCGCTTTGGCGATGTCTGCGGTGGCCGTTGCGTTGTTTGGTGAAATCTGATAGTTGCCGGCGAGGCCGCCATTAGTCCCGTCAGAGAGGCTGTAGCCGCTGGCGGTCACGGTTTTTCCCGTGCCGGCATTGGCGTTGTCGAAAGCCGCCGTACCGGGCTTGAGCACCAGGGTTTCGCTGCCCACACCGGTCGCGATCGAGCCCCAATCGGTGATGACGACGTCGGTCGTGCCGTCGTAAGTTTTATTGGCCGCAGTCAGCCCGCTCACCAGCAGAACTTTCGGGCTTATCGTCGCGGCGACGTCCTTGCTCGTCGCGTCCAGCACGTAATCGCCCACTTGCGAACCATTGCTGCCCGTAATGCCGGTGAGGCCGAGGCCCGACACCGTAATCTTGTTGGCCGTGCTCACGTCCTTGCTGTTGTACGCAACTGCGGTGGAACTGAGCGTGGCGCTGCTGTCGCCGCTCGCCAGTCCGCTGAAGCTCCAGGTCGGCGAGAATCCGCCCGGCGCGTTCGTGGAGCCGTCATAGGCCTTGTTTACCCCGCTGTTCGTCAGGCTGGGCGTCAGCGTGGCGGGGGTGATGCTCGCCGGGACGGCAGCGATGGTCGGCGCGGTCAGGCTGTAGTCGCTGGCCTGGCTCGCGTGGCTGGTCGCGTCTATCGTAAAACCGGCGCTGCCGCTGGCCGCAATCTGGCTTGCGCTCGCCGCGTGGGCGCTGTCGTAGACCAGCGTGAGGCCGCTCGCGTCGAGCGCAATGCTGTCGCCGGCCAGCGCTCCGGACACCGTGCCGGACACCGATGCGCCGGTCGCATTGGTCGTGCCGTCATAGCTGCGGGTAAAGGTGCCGACTATGCCGGCGCTCGCGCTTAGCGATTTGGGCGCGATGGTGACGGGCGCATGGGCGGCATCCAGTGCCGGCAACTGGTAATTGCCGGCCAGGCCGCCGGAACCGTCCGTGGCATCGGCCAGCGTGATGGCGTTGATGAATTTGTTGGCCGTGGCGACGTGCGCGTCGCTGGCGCTACCGCCCGTGTGGCTGAGGGTTTCGCTGCCCACCAGATTGCCCACACTTACGTCGCCTCCGGATAGTGCCGTCGTGCCATCGTAAGTTTTGGTGGCGGACAGGGTGACTGTCCTGGGCGTGATGTCGCCCGTCGTGCTGGCGCTCGCGGCGATAGTGTAATTGCCGCTGTCGGTATTCGACAGGTTGATGCCCGTCACGGAAACCGATTTCCCGGCTCCGGCATTTTTGTCGGCATATTCCGCGGCCGTGGACGCGACCGTCACGATATCGCCGCTCACGATGCCGCTGGCGGCATCCACCAGCGTCGCGGCCGTCGTGCCGTCGTAGGGGCGGGCCACCACGCTGCTCGAATACGTGATGGCTTTTTTCGCGACCGTGAGCGTACCGGTCGTATAGCCGGCGATGGCATAGCCCAACTGGTCGGTGCCGCCCGAGGCGGTCAGCGTATGGTCGCCGACCACGTAATTGTTCGAAGTCGATGTGGCGCCGCCCACGGCCACGCCCGGCAGTGTCGAGAAAATCTGTGCCGCCGTTTCGCCGTTCTGACTATTCACGCTGAACGTGTAGTTGGCCGCCGTCGCGTAGGTGGCGGACGTGTTATCCACAGCGACCGTGATGGACGGCTGCTCACGGTAAATTGCGTACACGCCCGCGCCGGTATTGAGCCAGTTGCCGCTGGCGAAATTCGTGGTCTCATCCGCGTTGTAGCGGTAATAACTTTGGCTGCCCTGGCTCGCCAGCGCGGCGAGGCCGGTGCTGCCGGATACGCTGCCGGAAAACAGCTTGGCCGTGCGGCCAAAGGCGACCGTAATGCTCGGACTGCCATCGACCACGATATTGCCGGCGGCCGGCGTACCATCGCCGCCCGCGCCCGCGCTGCTGCCCGCGTTCAGGACTATTGCCGGGGACGCGGGAATTGTCGTGGAAATGTTGGCGGCGACGTGTAGATCGCCCGTAAGCGTACTGATCGCAATTTGGCCGCTCGCGGTGATACCCGTCGGGTTTATGGCGCCTATCGTGAGCGCGCCGCTATTCACGAAGGTGACGAAGCCGACTGCGGAATTGTTGTCGTTGCCGGCTGCAAGCGTGCCGATGCTGTTGGTGGTGGAATCCAGCGTGAAATTGCCATGGCCCTTGAGCGCCAGTTTGTCCGCCACCAAGGAGCCGCCGGCGCCGTCGAACGCAAAGCCGCTGGCTTGAAGCGTGATGGTGCTGCCGGTGGCTTCCAGTCTGCCATCGATTAGAACATTGCCGCCCGACACCACGACCGGGCCCGCGATGGTGTAGGCGCTGCTCACGGTCACGTTGGGGTCGGAAATTCCGTCCGCACCGGTGGCACTTTTGCCCACCGTAAGACCGGACACACCGCCAGTAAGTGACCACAAACTGCTGCTTAATGTGAACGTGCCGGAAAAATCGTTGCTCGTCGGCTGTATCGTAACGCTGCCGGACGTGGCGACGGCTAGTGGAAAGCTGTTCATGAAGAACGCATCCGCGGTAACGCTTACGTTAGCGGTCGAACTGGTCACCAGGCTCCCGCTGCAGTTGGATGTGGCGCAGGCGCCGAAATAGTTCCTGCCCTCCGTGCTGGAGAATGCGTGGGCGTCCAGCGTGGTGCCTGCGCCGACCGACATGTCTATGGGCCCGCTGGCAGCCAGGAAGGCCGCCGCGTTCATCGCGACGGAACTGGCCGACATGGCAAGTCCGCCGCCGCCGGTGGCCTGAAACAGATTTTTATTGTTCGTACTCGATGCATTGTCCCAGCCGATTTGCAAGCCCTGCCATCCGCTCGTTCCGGTACTGGTGCCGGTAAGCCGAATTGCCGGCGCGGACGCGCTGCCGCCGCCCGCGACCAGCGTATTCCATGAATTTGCGGCGGAAATTCCGGCCTGGGTGCCGATTTCGATGCCATGTGCCTGGGTACTGTCGCCGTACACGGTGATCGTGCCCGTACCGGCATTCAGCGTGTTCTCGTAGCCCATGGCGACGCCGCGACCGCCATAATTCGTGCCATTGGCGGCCGTGCCGCGGCCGCGTATCAGTATGTTTCCGCCACCCGAATAGAGCGTGGCACCGACCGTGTTGGCGGTGACGGCGGCCAGTCTGATGCCGGGGTGGGTGCTGCTGTTGGAGGCGGCATAGCCGTCCGGAATGCCGTCCGCCCCGGCCGTCACGCCGTCCGCGAGCAAATTGTCCGCACCGCCGGCAAGGACGATATTGCCGCCGCCGCTAGCCGTGGTGGTATTGCTGGCGCTGCGGTCCGCTGCAGACCGGGTGTCTACGCTCACCGTGTCGGCCAGTTCGATATAACCCGCCCCGTCGGCATTGCCGTCCGCCCAGAACGTAATATTTCCCGCGTTGGTCTGGAAGGTTTTACCGGTCGCCGCCGTGATGTTCCCGGAGGCTTTGATCAGTATGGCCGCATCGGCGGCGGTACTGGTCAGGCCGCCGTTCAGGCTGATATTGCCGCCGTAAATCGAAATCGGGCCGGCGATGGACTGATTGGCCGCGACGGTCATGTCGGCGGTGTTGCCGGACTTGCCCAGGGTGAGCCCGCCGAGGGTGCTGCCGAAATGCCACGCAGACGTCGTGAAAGCCGAGGAGAAGCTGGCGCTGGCCGGCTGCACGGTCAGCGTGCCCGGTCCATTGAAGTTGCTGCTGGCTGAAGTCGGCGCGTCGTTCTGTAGCACCAGGGAGCCGCCGTCGATGGCGGTGGCGCCGCTGTAAGTTCCGTTGGCGGTCAGCGTCGCGGTGTTGCTGCCCATCTTTTGCAGCGTGCCCAGGCCACTGATGGCATTGGCCAGCGTGAGGTCGTCGCTGCGGTTGACCGCGAAATTCGCCGCCGCCAGGGGCAGGTCTATGGCGCTCGCGCCGGCCAGGGATCCGGTGGTGCCGCCGCTGCCGATCTGCAGCGTGCCGGCATTGACGACCGAGTCTCCGGTGTAGCTATTGCTGCCGGTGAGCGTGGTGGTGCCGCTGCCGCTCTGCACCAGCCAGCCGGCGCCGGAAATGTTGCCGGGCACGGTCGGGCTGGCGGTGGTATTGAATACCAGGAGGCCGGCATTGCTTACCGCGCCGCTGCCCAGGGCGCCGCCATTGCCTATGACCAGGGTGCCGCGGGCGACCTGGGTGCTGAGGTTGGGCGCCGCCACATTGGTGGTCGTGTTGCTGAGGGTGGTGCTGCCGGCATAGCTGTTCGCCCCGGTGAAAGTCACCTTGCCCGCTGCGTAAAGCTGATCGACGCCGTAGCCGGCCGCTCCGGCACTGGTGGCCAGCGCGATGCCGTAGTTGGCCCCGGTGGACATGTCGCTGCCGACGATATTGGTATTGTCTGCCGAGTAGGCCGTGCCGTTGCTGTGGCTGCCGGAAGTGTCGATCTGCGCCTGGACGTTGGAGCCGGACTGGGTCAGCTTGACGAATACGGTCTTGGTGTAGGCCGTGGCCCCGACGCTGTTGTATTCCTGGACCTGCAAGGTCGCGCTGTTGGTCAGCGGGTCGAACCGGGCGACGTATATGCCTGCCTGCGCCGTCGGCCCGCCAGAAACGTTGAGGCCGTTCTGGCGCGCGCCGGACAGACGCTGCAGCACTTCGGCCACGGTGGTGTTGCTGGCGATGGTGGTCGGCGAGGTCGTGAGGAAACCGGAATAGAGGGTTCCCTGCTGGCCCGTGACGCTCACATCGCCGCTGCCGGATATGGCAAACGGCAGCGTGATATCCGCGGCCAGATTGATGGCAAACGTGGCGTTGTCGGTCATGGCCGAAGTGGCCAGGCTGCCGGCGCTGCCGCCATTGCCCAGTTGCAGCGTGCCGCCATTGATGGTGGTGGTGCCGGAGTAGGTGTTGCTGCCGGTCAGTACCAGGGTGCCGGCGCCGTCCTTGGTGAGCGCCACGCCCGAACCGCTGATGGCGCCCGTGATGGCACCGGCGCCGCTGTTGGTGACGCTTATCGGCGCATTGGTCGCCATGGCGATGGCGCCGGCCGTGAGCGCATTGGTGGTCACGCTCAAGCCCGTCAGCGGGGTGGTGCCGCCGACCGCCCCGTTCAGCGTGGTGTTGCCCGTGCCGTTGGTCTGGATGGTAAGGCTGTGCGCGCCGTCGATGGGGCTGGTGTCGCTGGCGGTGCTCACGCTGCCGTTGGAGGTGGTATTGAGCGCCACGTCGCTAGCCAGGGTGACCGCGCTCTGGTAGCTCTGATCACCCGAGGTGGTGACATTCCCGCCCAGGGTGGACAGCCCGCTCACGGACAGGGAAGCCGCGGCGCCGATGGCGGCGGCGGTGTGGAGATTGGCATTTACGGTCACCGCGCCCAGTGCGGCGCTGCTCCCGGCGGCACCGTTGAAGTGCACCGTGCCGGAATTGGCGCTGGTGCCGCTTACGCCGACCGTGAATCCGTTCCAGGCTTCGGCGGCCAGGCTGTTCCAGCTGAGATTGGAAAAAGCGTGCGAAAAAATGATCGTGCCGTGGGGCTCGCCGGACGTTCCGTTCAGGTTGTAGGTGCCGCCGGAACTTGTCTTGGCGAGTACCCCGCAGCCCCAATAACCGCAGCCTGCACCACCCACCCCGGTCTGCGAGGCAATGCTGAAGTCCTGATTGAAACCATAGCCGTTGCCGTTCAGGCTCACGACGGAGAAGGCGAGATTCGCCACCGCCTGGCTGAAGACCAGGCTCTGGGAGCCCTGGTATTGGAGCCCGATGATGTCGGAGGTGGTGGGTCTGTTTGCGACCCGCGCGCTGACGTAGGGCGAGACGCTGTTGGTGGAGGTCCAGTAATCGGTGGAGCTTGCAGGGTTGGTTTGTACGAAATCAAAGCCTTGCGGATTGGTATACGTGACGCTGACCACATCCGAGCCTATGGTGAGGGTCCCGTAGACGTGGGTGGCGTCGCTGCTGGTCCAGTCCACCCAGTAATAGGTGGTGCCCGGGGTGATGGTGGCGGTGAGGCTCCTCGGGCTGGACGGGGACACGGAATCCACCGTCGAATTGAAGGTAATGTCGCTCTGGGTGGTGGCGAGCGTGGTGTTCGCATTCAGACGCACGGGGCCGTCGTAGGTTTGGGATCCTGCGGTGGTAATGCTGTTGGCGAGCGTGGACGCACCCGTCACGTGCAGGCTCGATCCGCCGGTGGAACGGGTAATGCTGTTGCCTGGCGCCATGGTCAGGCTGGCGATGGTTTGCCCAACCTGCAGATCCCAGATGGAAGTGCCGGCCATCCACACGCTGGTGGAGGACGCCAGTCCGCCGCTCAGTGCCAGTGTGCCGACGTTGATAAAGGTGGAACCGGTATAAGTGTTGGCGCCGGAAAGCGTAAGCGTGCCGCTGCCGGCCTTGGTGAATGAGGCGTTGCTGCCGGAAATCGCGCCGGAAAAAGTGGATGTGCCGGACTGGTCCACGGTGAGCCCACGGCCGCTGGCGAGCGTGATTGCGGCGCTCCCGGTAAGCGCGGTGGTCGTGATGCTGATGTTTCCGGTGAAGGTGTCGGTCGTCGCTATGTTGGCGTCGAGGGCGACCATCCCGCCATAGATCGCTATCGGCCCATTCACCGTCTGCGTGTTTTGTACATTTATCACCTGAGTGTTGCCGCTCTTGCCCAGGGTCAGGCCGCCGATGCCATTGGCGTCCTGGTCGATGTTGAAATAGGAGGTGCTGACTGAACTGCCAAAGGAAGCGGCTGCGGAACGCAAGGTGAACGTGCCAGTGCCGTTGATATAGGGCTTGTCTGTCGAACTTGCGTTAATCCAGCTTAAGTCCGCCGCCTCCATGGTGAGACTGCCGCTTCCCGCGTTGAAGGTGAGGTAATCGATGTTGAGCGTGCCGACGCCGT
>JAEUNN010000524.1 GCA_016791085.1 Rhodocyclaceae bacterium
GTTTCGTCCGAGCGGGTTTTGCAGGTCCTGGTCCGGACCCGCGCAATATCCGTCCAGGGACAGGGAAAAGCTTTGTACGCGCAGTTTCGACATGGTTGTCCTTTCAGTTATTTGCTTCTGCCGGGCGGCCGGCGCGAGGCCTCGCCGCGCCGGCTACATGCGCAGCTTTTGCGCGTAGCCGGTCAGTTCCAGGTAGCCGCGGCCGATTTCGCGTTCGGCTTCGAATACGCTGACCGCACCTTCCCAGTAATAGCCGCCCACGCTGGCGCTGGCGTCCATTTCCTGATTGTCGAACAAGGGTTGCAGGCGCAGCGTGCGGGCACCGATTTTGAGGCCCAGCGCGACCGGATAGGCCGCGCGGCTGACCGGACTGGTCCACCGGCGCTGCGGCTGGAACAGCACCGCATCGGGCGCATAGTGGATGAGTTTGCCGTCTGCCCCGCGCCAGGCCGCCGCGGCCCACAGCGCTTGCCCGGCCGCATCGCGCATGCGGAAGGCCATGAGCGCGCCGCCGTCGTGCAGGTTGATGCCCAGCCAGTCCCAGCCCAGGGCGCCCGGCGGCAGGTAGGCGCTGGACCATTCGTGGTCCATCCAGGCGCGCCCGCTTACTGTGTGTGTGCCGCCGGCCAATTCCAGCTTTCCGCTCACGGCGAGCTGGGGTAGCGAATAGTAGTAACTGGCGTGCGCGGGGTCGGGCGCTTTTTGCGAAAAGCCGGCGCGGCCCTGCAGCAGCACGGGCGCCGTTGGGGCGAGCAGCAGGGCATAGGAAAAGTCGTCGGCGCGCACCGTGACGCGGTAGCCGTCCTCGGCGCGCTGCATGGACCAGTTTTCCAGGCGCAGGTCGCAGTCGTCCGCGCGCGCGTAGGCCAGCCCGAAGCCTGTGCGCGCGCTTTTTTGGGTGTGCAGCAAATGACCTATGGCCGGGTCCGCCACGGCGGCATGCGCGAGCAGCAGGTGGCGCGGCGCGAAAGCGCTGGGGTTGGTGTCGAATTCGGCCTGGCGCACCTGGAAAAACGTGATCTGGAAGCCCAGCGCGCGCGCGCCGGCCGCTAGCCAGCCGGTGGCGTACCACCATTCGACGCGGAAATCCGGGTGAGCGCCGAAATCGCGCGGAAATTCCATGCCGCGGCCGGCCAGCACGGGCGGGTAAGCCGGGTCCGGCGCGGGCGCCGCGCGCGCCGCCCAGGGCGCGCCCAGCGCGGCGCATAACAGCAGGCGGCGCCTGGGGTTCATGGGGTTTGCTCTGCGTTGTGCATGCCGTTTGATGCGCCGTCCGCCCGGCTGCCCGTGCCGGCGTTCATAGGAGCGGCCGCAACATGCCGAGCGCGTGCAGCGCGAGGCCTATGCTGCCCCCGACCAGCGTGCCGTTGATGCGTATGAATTGCAGGTCGCGGCCTACGTTCAATTCGAGTTCGCGTACCAAATCTTCGTCCTTCCAGGCTTTTACGGTCGCGGCGATGTGGCGCGCGGCGGCGTCGCGCAGGTCCGTAGCCAGTGCGCGGGCGGCTTTTTCCATGTGCTCGTCCAGCGATTGGCGCAGGGCAGGGTGTTCGGCCAGGGCGCTACCGAAAGCCAGCGCGGTGTCGGCGACTTTCTGCCGCAGGCCCGATTGCGGATCGCGCAGGTCGGCCAAAAGCCAGGATTTGAGTTCGTCCCAGAGGCCGTTCAAGTAGTCTGCCAGCAGCGGTTCGGCCAGCATGTCCTGTTTGGCGCTGGCCAGGCTGCCGCGAAATTCGGCGTCGTCTTGAGCGCGCGCGATATAGTCGGCGATCAATGCGTCGAATTGCTGCCGGCGCGGGTGATCCGGCTTTGTGGCGATGTCCTGCATCCAGGTCTGTACGCCCTGGGCGATGCCGGCGGCCACGCGCCGGCTGAATTCGCCGGTGTCCGTAATCACCCCCAGGGCTTTGAGGGCGCGCGGATATTCGCGGTCGGCCATTTCGATGATCATGGCCGCGAGCGCGCTTTGCGTGTCGGCTTCGCTCAGCCAGGCGGCCAGTTTTTGCAGCGCGGCGTCCAGCAATTGCTGGTGGCGGCCACCGGCCGTGAGCGCGCCCAGCAGTTTGCCCACCGCGCGCGCCAGGTCGATGCGGTCCAGGCGCTGGTGCAGGGCTGCGCCCAGGCGTTCGCGCACGCGCGCGTCGTCCACGAAATCCAGCGCACCGGCAAGTGCCGCGGCCAGTTTGTCGGCGGCCAGGCCGGCGTGCGCCGGGTCGCGCAGCCAGGCACCCAGGCGCGCGGCCGGCTGGTAGGCGCGCAATTTGGCCAGCAGCACGTCGGTGTCGAGAAATTTGTCGCGTATGAATTGCGCCAGGCTGTCGGCCACGCGCGCCTTTTTGCGCGGAATGATGGCGGTGTGTGGAATCGGCAGGCCTAGCGGGTGCTTGAACAGGGCCACCACGGCGAACCAGTCGGCCAGCGCGCCCACCAGCGCGGCGTCGGCAAACGCGGCGAGCCAGGCCCAGGCGCCCTGGCCGCCCTGCAGGCGCGC
Organism: Rhodocyclaceae bacterium; assembly: GCA_016791085.1. GTDB lineage: Bacteria > Pseudomonadota > Gammaproteobacteria > Burkholderiales > Rhodocyclaceae > JAEUNM01. The sequence goes on from JAEUNN010000524.1 coordinate 2,492, forward strand.
CACGATGGCCAGCCCGGCGGCCGCGGCGAGCAGGCCGGTGGCGCTGGCTTTCATGCGCAGCAGGGCGCGGCGGCGCGGGTCCGGCGTGGCCATACCAGGTGGGCGGCGTGTAAGGAGCGCTTACCTTAGCACAGCGCTGCGC
>JAEUNN010000527.1 GCA_016791085.1 Rhodocyclaceae bacterium
ATGGGGCCGGTGTCCATAGAAGCCGTCAATCGCACGGCCTTCCCGGGCCTCTACGAGTTGCAGCTGTCCGACCGCAACATCGCCTATACCAACGAAAACGGCAGCATGCTGCTGGTCGGCAACCTGATCGACGTTGCCAGCGGGCAAAATATTACGCAGGCGCGGCTGCGCACCATCACCGCCATACGCTTCGACAGCCTGCCGCTTGATCTGGCCATCAAAACCGTGCGCGGCAGCGGCGCGCGCAAGCTGGCGGTGTTTTCCGATCCGCTCTGTCCGTTCTGCCGCCAGCAGGAAAAGGAACTCGAAAAGCTGCCTGACGTGACCATCTACACCTTCCTGAATCCTTTCGAAACGCGCCATCCGGGTGCCACGGCCAGGGCGCGCGCGCTGTGGTGTGCGCCCGACCGCGGCGCCGCCTGGCGTGAGTTCATGCTGCGCGGAACGCTGCCGCCCGAGGCGGCGGCCGAGTGCAAGGACCCGATAGGCCGGGTGGTGGAACTGGGCGATCGCCTGGGGGTGGTCGATGCGCCTACCCTGGTGCTGGCCGACGGTTCGGTGCTGCGGCGCCGCAGCAGCGCGGCGGAAATCGAAAAGCTGCTCGCGAGTCCTTTGCAATGAACAAGGCTTTCGTCAAGGAAGACGCCGACGGCGACGACGAGGACATGCCGGGTGCGCCGGCTTTGCCGGCCGGCAGCCGCAATTACATGACGCCGCGCGGCTATGGCCAGCTGCGCCAGGAACTGGACGATTTGCTCAAGCGCGAGCGGCCGCGCCTGGTCGAAACCGTGTCCTGGGCGGCCGGCAACGGCGACCGCTCGGAAAATGGCGATTACATTTACGGCAAGAAGCGCCTGCGCGAAATCGACCGCCGCATCCGCTTCCTGATCAAGCGGCTGGAATCCGCCACGGTGGTCGATCCGGCCGCGCAGGAAAACACCGAACAGGTGTTTTTCGGTGCCACGGTTTGCGTATGCGACGCCGGCGCGGATTCCCCCGAACACACTTACCAGATCGTCGGCGTGGACGAAGCCGACGCCAGCGGCGGCCGCATCAGCTGGATTTCGCCGCTGGCGCGGGCGCTCATCAAGGCGCGCGCCGGCGATGTGGTGCGCTTCGCGAGCCCGTCCGGGCTGCGCGAAATCGAGGTCGTGGACATACGTTACGTTTAGGGCCGCAGCCCGCTGTGGCGCGCTCAGGCGCGTACGCGCTAGCGACGGAGGGCAATGCGCGGGCCTTGCGACAAGCGTGCGATTTTTCGCGGCGCCGGCCTTGCAGAATTTGCTGCGCGCATCAATCCCAACGGCAAGGTGGCGGCGCGCGCCTGGCCTCTCATCGGGCGCCGCGCCTACCACAGCGACCCCATCCTCCACGCGCGGGCCGGCGCTGATGTTCGCCCGTCTCAGTGCCGCGCAGGCTGCGTGTCCGCGTTGCTGCCGCCCGCGCCGCCTCGGTTTGCGTAGGGGCGTCCGGCACGCCGCGCGCGACTCGAGCTTGCAGCACGCCGGATCGGCCGCAGGGGCTTGAAATCCTGCCGGCGCGGCCACATATCGCGTGCGTCCGCAAATTTCTTTAGGGGAGCACAAAGGTGGAAGTCGAACAGGCTAGCGTAGGTCACAGCACGGAAACGCGGAGTTTTCAGGCCGAGGTGAAACAACTGTTGCACCTCATGGTGCATTCGCTGTATTCGAACCGCGAAATTTTCCTGCGCGAACTCATTTCGAATGCCGCCGACGCGTGCGACAAGCTGCGCTTCGAGGCGCTCGACCAGCCCGCGCTGCTCGAAGGCGAGGGCGAGTTCAAAATTCGCATCAGTTTCGACACCGATGCGGGCACGCTCACGGTATCCGACAACGGTGTCGGCATGAGTCGCGACGAAGCCGCGGAAAACCTTGGCACCATCGCGAAAAGCGGCACGCGCGAATTTTTCGCCAGCCTGACCGGCGACAAGCAGAAGGACGCCAATCTGATCGGCCAGTTCGGCGTGGGTTTTTATTCGGGCTTCATCGTCGCCGACCGCATCAGTGTGGTCACGCGGCGCGCCGGTTTGCCGGCCGGGGCCGGCGTCAAGTGGCACAGCGACGGCAGCGGCGAGTACACGCTGGAACAGGTGGACAAGCCCGGCCGCGGCACCGACGTGATTTTGCACCTGCGCGATGACGCCAAGGATTTTCTGTCCGGCTGGCAGTTGCGCAATCTGATCCGCAAATACTCCGACCACATCGTGCAGCCCATCGTGATGAAAAAGGAGGAGTGGAAAGAAGACCAGCAGGTCATTACCGACGAGGACGAAACCGTCAACCAGGCGTCCGCGCTGTGGGCCCGCCCCAAGAGCGAAATTAGCGACGAGCAGTACAAGTCGTTCTACAAGCACGTCGGCCACGATTACGACGAGCCGCTGGCCTGGCTGCACGCCAAGGTGGAAGGGCGCCAGGAATACACGCAGTTGCTATATCTGCCCGGCCACGCCCCGTTTGACCTGTGGGAGCGCCATCCGCGCCATGGCGTGAAGCTGTACGTGCGCCGCGTGTTCATCATGGACGACGCGGAAAAGCTCATGCCGCTGTATTTGCGCTTCGTGCGCGGCGTGGTCGATTCCAACGACCTGCCGCTCAACGTGTCGCGCGAATTGCTGCAGGAAAGCAAGGACATCGATGCGATACGCGCCGGATGCACGAAAAAGGTGCTGGGCCTGCTGGAGGATTTGGCCGAGAACCAGCCCGAAAAGTACACCAAGTTCTGGGGCGAATTCGGGCGGGCGCTGAAAGAAGGCGTGGGCGAGGACCATGCCAACCGCGAGCGCATCGCCAAATTGTTGCGCTTTGCCAGCACGCAGGCGGATAGCGACGCGCAGGTCGTGACGCTGGCCGACTACCTGGGCCGCATGAAAGAAGGCCAGGACAAGATTTACTACGTGACGGCGGATAGTTACGCGGCGGCCAAAAACAGCCCGCATCTGGAAGTGTTCCGCAAGAAGGGCGTGGAAGTGCTGCTCATGTCGGACCGCGTGGACGAGTGGGTGGTCGGGCACCTGACCGAATTCGAAGGCAAACAGCTGGTGTCGGTCGCCAAGGGCGGCCTGGACCTGGGCAAGCTCGAGGACGAGGCGGAAAAGCAGGAACACCAGCGCGAAGAAGAACAGTTCAAGGACGTGGTCGAGCGCATCAAGGCCGCGCTGGGCGAGCGCGTCAAGGAAGTGCGCGTGACGCACCGCCTGACCGATTCACCGGCCTGCGTGGTGGCGGACGAATTCGACATGGGCGGCAATCTGGCGCGCATGCTCAAGGCGGCCGGCCAGAACGTGCCAAGTTCCAAGCCGATACTGGAAATCAATCCGCGCCATCCGGTGGTGCTGCGCCTGCGCGACGAAAAGGCCGGCAGCGACGGCGGTCATTTCGACGACTGGGCGGCCGTGCTGCTGGATCAGGCCATGCTGGCCGAAGGCGGTATGCCGGAAGATCCGGCCGGATTCGTGCGCCGCATGAACCAGTTGTTCCTGGCCATGGGCGGCGAAGCCAGCCGCATCATCCTGCCTAGCTGATGCCGGCCGCGGCAGTTGCCGCGCAGTCCGCAAAACAAAACGCCGGGCAGTGCCCGGCGTTTTGCATTCTGGCGCAGTTGCGGCGTGGCGCGTCAGGACGAAAAACTGTCCATCGCGGACTGCAGGTAGTTCTGCAGCCCGACGCGGTCGACCAGGTCGATTTGCGTTTCCAGCCAGTCTATGTGTTCTTCGGTGTCGGCAAGGATGTCGGCAAAAATCTGGCGCGACACGAAATCGTTGACCGACTCGCAGAACGCCACGGCTTCCTTGAGGTGCACGTGCGACGCGGTTTCGAGCTTGAGATCGCAGGCCAGCATTTCCGGCACGTTTTCGCCTATCAGCAGTTTGTTCAGATCCTGCAGGTTGGGGATGCCTTCCAGGAACAGGATGCGCTCGATCAGCTTGTCGGCGTGCTTCATTTCCTCGATGGATTCGTGGTACTCGTGATCGCCCAGCTTTTTCAGGCCCCAGTTCTTGTACATGCGGGCATGCAGGAAATACTGGTTCACGGCGGTCAGCTCGGCAATGAGCTGTTTGTTCAGGTGTTGCAGGACTTTCTTGTCGCCTTTCATGCCGGTTCCTCGACTACGGTTTGCCAGGCGCCGGATTTTACGTGAAGGCGCAACTTCAGGCCTGCACGAGCAGGCTCAGGCGGGTGGATTTTTGCGCCAGGGCGTCGGTAAGCACTTCGTGCGCCGCGCGCGCGCAGCGGCGGCAATCGCTGCAACAACCGAGCTCCGTGCGCAGATCGCGCACGCTGCGGCAGCCTTGGTCGACGGCGACGCGAATGTCGCGATCGGTAACGGGTTTGCAGAGGCAAATGTACATGGATAGGGATTTGGGTTCGCGGGCTTCGCACCTGCCGAATCGAAACCTGTCTCAAATACGAGTGATTCGCATTTAACCTCTATACGCCTGCGAAGTCAAGTCGCGCCGGTGCCGGATTGGCAGCGATGCGACACCCGATACAGCACGAAAAGGACTTACGGCCGCCGGTACGCCCACTTTAGGGCTGGCCTGGGCCGGTGCGTGCGGAAAGTCGCGCGCGGCTTCCGGCAACCCTAAAGCTTTGCCTTTCGTCGCCGATGTACGGTCCAGCGTTTCATGCTGTCGGCGTAATCCGCGCCGTTATCACCGGATCGAGGCCAAGGAGATTTGTCATGCAGTTTTTCCCCCCAGCCGCCCCCCTGCCGCGCGTCCGCGCCCAACGTGGCGTGAGCGCAGTCGAACTTGTATTGGGCGTCGCGGCGCTGGCCGCCGCGGCGACAGCCGGCATGCACTCGCTCGCCCGCATCAGCGCCGACGTGAGCGTGCGCGATCAGGCGGCTGCCCTGCAATCGGCGCTGAATTTTGCGCGCAACGAGGCGATCCGCCTGCATGCGTCGGTGGACGTGGTGCCGGTCGATGAAGACTGGTCGCGCGGATGGACCATACAGGTGCGCGAGAGCGAAGCGGTCATACGCCGCGACGGACCGCTGGCGCGCGA
>JAEUNN010000544.1 GCA_016791085.1 Rhodocyclaceae bacterium
GCGATGGTCGAGCCGTGGTTATAGACCGGAATCACCACCGCCGTGCGCGTGGCTGGGGTGGCGTTCATGCCCTATCCGCGTCGAACAACACGCGTCCGGCAGCATGGCTGCGCGCTCCGGCCGTGTAGCTGAAATCCAGCCGTTTGGCATCGGTGCGCCATTCCAGGCTGAGCAGCAGTTCATCGCCGGGGCGCACCGGGTGGGTGAATTTGACGGCCTGCAGGCGCGCAAAAGCCGTGAGCGGAATGTCGAAGTGCGCGGCCGCCAGTTTGATCGCCCAATCCACGGCGACCACGCCCGGCAATAGCGGGCGGCCCGGAAAATGTCCGGCGAAATGCGCGAGCTGGTGCGGCACCTGCAAATCCAGTTCGACGCGCTCGCCCGCGCGCCGCACGGCGCGTATTTGCGGCATTGATACGCCCGACTGCACCTCGTCCTGCAGGCAGGCTTCGAGCGCGCGCTGCGACAGTTTGCCGCGCTCGTCGTAAGGCAGTTCGGGCACGAAGCGCCAGCGCCGCGGCACCAGCGCGGCGTCGAAATAGCGCGCGGCGATTACGCGCAGTTCGGCCACCAGATGGCGGCGTGCGGCGGCATCGGTGGGTAGCGCGACGGATAGCACCACCACCGCGCCCAGCGCGCGCCGCTCGCTGCCGGCCGGCGTGAACGGCGCCACCGCGATGGCCGCAACGCCGGCATGGCGCGCCAGGCGCTGCTCGATTTCGCTCAGGTCGACGCGTTTTTCTTCGATCTTGACGACACGGTCCAGCCGCCCGCCCAGATTGAAGCGGCCGTCCGGCAAAAATTCCACGGCATCTTCCATGCGCAGCGGCGCGGCATCGGGCAAAAACGGCGAGCGCACGACGAGCGCGCCGTCCTCGGCGCGTGACAGTTCGACCCCCGGCAGGGCGGTCCAGGCGGCCGCCTCGCGCTCCTGGCTGCGCCAGGCGATACCGCCGCTTTCGGTGCTGCCATACACCTCTATGGGCGCGGCACCCCAGGCGCGCGCGATAAATTGCGCCGCCCTGGCGCGCAGCGGACCGCCGGAACTGAACACCAGGCGCGGCCGCGCGCGTGGCGCGTCGAGGTCCAGCAAGCTCGGCAGGCGCGCGAGCAAAGCCGGGCTGGCCACCAATACCGCATCGCCCAGCTGCTGCAGGCGCTCCTGCAGCATGGCCGGCTCGGCACACTGTTCGGTATCCCACACGCGCCCGCTCGCGAGCGGCCACAACAGGCGGAACAACAGGCCGTAAAGATGGTGGAAAGGCACGCTGCCGGTGACGGCCGCCTGGCCCGCTGCCTGACCCCAGCAGGATTCCAGGCTGGCGCACTCGGCATCCAGTTGCGCGAGGCGCTTGGCCACGCATTTGGGTTTGCCGCTGCTGCCCGAGGTGTACATTTCCAGCGTGGCCGTCGGCAGGCCGCGCGGCAGCGGCAGCCTGGAATATTCGGCCAGCGTGGCCGGCAGCAGATTGGGCGGGATGACCGCCACGTGATCCAGCTTCAACGCCGCCAGCAGGCTGGCGGCAAAATCCAGCGGCGCGGCATCGGCCACCAGTACGCGGCGCCGCGCACCGGCCCAGGCGTCGCAACGCGCCGCAATGGCGTCCGCCAGGTCGCGCCAGTAAAGGTCGGTGGCGCCGCTCACGGCGAGCCGGACATCGCCCGCGCGCGGGCGCCGGACCAGTGCCGCGAGGCCCAGATAGGGTTCAGGCATGGCCGCCGGATTCCGCGCGTGCGCGCACGCGCCGGCGCACCAGCCATTCGCCGGCAAACAGACAGCCCATGAGCAGGTAACAGATCACGCCGTTGAACAGCGCCCACAGTTCGCGCGTAGCGAATACCGTGGCCGCCGCGATTGCGCCGTTCAGCACGAAAAAACCGCACCACACCTGCGTGACGCGGCGCGTATAGGCGACCGCGGCGGACGCCAGATCGGGCTCGGACAGGCGCGCGAAGCGCTCTATCATGGACGGCGGGTAAATCAGGCTGCGGGCAAACAGCAGGAGCATGAGCAAATTCATGGCCGCCGGATAGAACAGCAACAGCCGCTCGCTGTTGCTGGCCATGATGGCGAGCGTATAGAGGCCGAATAGCGCCAGCAGCGCACGTTCGAAAGCATGCGTGGCGCGCGCGAAACGGCCGATGCGGCCGGCGTGGCGCAACACCATCAGTCCCAGCAGCAGCGCGCCCAGCAGGCGCGGCGAAAATAGCGTGAGCCCGAAATATACGGCGGCCGGATAGGCCAACAGCAACAGCGCGCCGGCCGCACGCGCGAGCGGCAGAGCGCGCGCCGGGCGCGCCGGCTCAGCGCCGGACACCGGGTCCGTCGCCACGCCGCCTGCCATGCTCATGCCGGAATTCATGCGATGTGCTGGCTATACGCAGACGCGCGCTGGCATGCCGGCGCCTCACGCGGCAAGCAGTCCGCGCACCGCGAGCACGACGTCGGACACCAGGCGCACGGCCTTGAATTCGTCGGGCTTGATGCGCTTGCCGGTCAGTTCCTGCACCTTGATGGCGAGATCGACGGCGTCGATGCTGTCGAGGTCCAAATCCTTGAACAGGTGCGTTTCGGGCTGCACGCTGGCGCGCTCTATGCCGAAAGTGTCGTGCAGGATGTCGCGCAGACGTTCCAGAATTTCATCGTCGGTCATGGGGTTTCCTTGGTCGCGGCGGCGCGCGCCGCAAGTTGCGCACGCACCAGGGCCGCCAGTGTCGCGACGGAGCGGAAATGCGCGCGCGTTTCGGCATTGGCCGATTCGAACTGTATGCCGTACTTCTTGCGCAGCGCCATGCCCAGTTCGAGCGCGTCTATGGAATCGAGACCCAGTCCTTCGTTGAACAGGGGCGCCTCGGTATCTATGTCCTCCGGGGACAGGTCTTCCAGCGCAAGCGCCTCGATGATGAGGCGCTTGACATCGTTTTCAAGCGTGTCCATGGACATCCTGTTGATGGGTGAAATAATGCTCCAGCGCATGCGTCAGTTCGCGCACGCGCAGTGTGTCGTTCAAGGCCGGCGAGGCCATACCGGCCACCGCGAGCGCTTCCTGCACTTCGATACGCAGCACGAACGGCCGCTCGGGCACCGACCACCAGGGCTGGCCTTTCGATAGCGTGATCGGCCGGCAGGTAATGAGCACCGGCAACACCGCGCATTCCGCGCGCAGCGCCACGTGCGAGGCGCCGCGCTGGAAGCGCAGCGGCAAGCCGGGCCGGCTGCGCGTGCCTTCCGGGAAAATGACCAGCGGTTCGCCGCGCGCCAGGCTGGCGCAGCACTCGGCAAGCAGCGACTCGGGGCTGGAACAACTGATATAGCCGGCCGCGCGCACGATGCCCCAATAAAACGGGTTGCGCCACAAATCCGCCTTGACCACGCAATTCGCCGACGGCAACAGCGACAGCAGCGCCACCACGTCGATGTAGGTGGGATGGTTGGCGATCACCAGCGCGCCGGCGGCACCCTGCAGCCTGTCCATGCCCGAAAGTTCCAGCCGCATCACGCCGGTACGCTGCAAGGTGGCGAGCAAGGTGCCGAAACTGCGGCCTACCAGATTGCGCGCGCGGCGGCGGAAACTGTGCGCCCCGCCCGGCGCGAGGCGCAGCAAGGGCAGCACGACCAGGCTGCCCAGGATGCCGCACACGGAAAACACCGCAAAACAGCCAACCGTGACGGTGCCGCGCCAAAGTTTGTTCATGCCGGCGCTCCGGCTTGCAGGTGCCAGGTCCAGGTACGGTGTTCGTCCTGCCATGCGACGCAATCGGCACCACCCAGGGCGGCCAGACAGGCGGCGGCTTGCGGGCTTTGCGCGGCGTTTGAGGCGGCGGCGTGGAACGCCGTGCACAGGGTTTGCGGCGCGCCGACCTGCAGCAGCAGCGCCAGCGCCACCACGCCGGACGGGTCGCCCGCACGGGCCGGCAAAGGCGGCGGCGCCGGCGCATCGGCATAGACGTACAGCAGGGGCCGCGCCGGATCGGCCGAAAAACGCAGCCAGGCCTCGAGCAGGCCGAAGCCGAAAGTTTCCGCCCCGGCCGCCAGCGCCGTGGCCGGCGCCATGTCGCCGCGCGCGATGGAAAACACGCCGGCTGCGGCATTCAGGACCGAAAGGCTGAAAGTCGTGGGCGAAGGCGCTTCGCCTCCGGCCATGCCGTCCAGCATTTCTACCGTGCGCGCCAGTTCGCCGTGCCGCGAGGCATACACCATGGGCAGGCCCTGCAGATCGCCGCAACAGGCGTGCGCCACGGCAAGTGCCGCGCGCGCCAGCGGCGACAGGCGGCGGCGCAGCAGCGGCGGGATGAAACCGATGTCGGGATCGCCCCCGCCCGCCGCGAACCCCCACGCCGCCCAGGCGGCCACGGGCAGTTGCCAGGCACTGCCGCCCGGCGCCGCGGGCAGGCGCGCGCTGGCGGCAAGGTTGGGATAGACGCTGGGCAAGGAAACGATCCAGGGTGAGAAGTGCGGCGCCAGCCCGGCTAGGCACGCATGGCCGGCCGGGCCGTGCGCGCGAGCGCGCGGCCACTCCGGCCGGAGCGGCCACGAACACGCCGGCATGTGGGGCCGGCAAGCTGTAGTGTGCGAGCGGAAAAAGACATTTGGGCCTATGGACCGGCTCTGCCGGCCATGCGCAATCCGGACCATGGCCGCTTCAATATTGTATGCACCGGCGCGGCAACGCCCTGCCGGCCGGGTGCGATTATATATCGGATTCGTAAGCACAAACCCTGGCTTGCGGTTTGTCAATTAGAGCCCGCGCGAGCGAATTGACTCCAAAAACCACAATGCTCGCCGCGGCACAGAATTTTCCGCTCTGGCGGAGCACGCTTGCGAGACGTCCAGACCAACTTATGCAGCGCCTGAATCCGTCGCATCACGAGCCGCGCCTGCCCGGATGGACCGGCGCGCCGCTGCGCGGTGTGAGTGTATCGCGCCGGGCGGGCGGATACGCCACAAATTCAGTGCGCCACGCACCCATACGTCACCCGGGTGGATCGGTAGGTTCCGCGGCGGCCTCGCGCCAGGCCAGCGCGTGACAATATTCGCCATGCACCGCGGTTGCCAGCGACCAGCCCGCGGCCACGCGGACGCCGCCAGGGTTGTCGACGCGCGGTGCGTCGTGCCCATACAGGGCGGGCAGCAGATCGATCGCGGCGGCGCCTGCGCCGGCCTTGAACAGGGCCTCGCGCAGGCACCAGATGGCGGCAGCCAGTGCGGCGCGCGCGGCCGGCGCGGCGGCGGCCAGCATGTCCAGTTCGGCCGGGCGGCAGAACTGCGGCGCCAGCCTGTCCCAGTCGCGGCCGCTCCAGCGTTC
>JAEUNN010000618.1 GCA_016791085.1 Rhodocyclaceae bacterium
GCCCGCCGACATTCACGCCGTCTATCCGGAACGCCTGAACCTGTCCGCGAAAGTCACCTGTTTCGTGGACCACCTGCGTAACTGGCTGGGCCAGCACGCGGACGGCCCATCGCCGGGAAGTTCGAACTGGTAGACCTTCGCTTGTCGCGCGTAGTCCGCGACAGGCCATGGCACACGAATGCCCGGCGCGTTCGCTGCGCCTGGGCCGGCATGCGGACGCGGCGGCCCGGCCAGGCGCAATCGGACGGGTTCGACCCCCGGGCTGGTACGAGCCACATGAAATCCGTCGATCCCAGTTTCCCTGCGCCCGTCCATGCCCGGCAACGCGGCCGGTGCCGTCCCGCCGTCCAATTCCAGCGCCTCGGGCCGGCTGCAGGGTAGGCCGAGGGTCGCTACACCGTCACGCGGCCCCCGGTCGCATGGACCGCACCATGGGCATGCACGCCGGCGCCTCCGCAGGCCGCAAGTTGCACGAAATCCGCCATTGCTGCCCCAGGGCGTAACCGGCCTGCGTCGAAGTCTGTCGCAGCAAACGCGCATGATCGCGGCACCATTATTCGCCGGACACACACCGTGCTGCACTCCCTGTTCTTTATTGCACTACTGCCGCTTGCGTTTTTGGTCGGCCTTATATGCGTTGCGGCCCTGTTGCGCGCATTGTTTGATTAATCTCAACCATAGGCGCCATCAAGATTCTCAGAATTGCACCTTTAACTGTTCGGCTCCTCCCCTCCCCCATGTCGTTCACGCCAGAAACCCTGTTGCGCCATTGGCAGACGTTGCGGCTGATTCCGCGCCACCCGCGCCGCACCACCGCGGGCGAATTGAGGGAACATCTTGCCGCAGCCGGATTCCAGGTCGGAAAGCGCACCGTCGAGCGCGACCTGCAAATGCTGTCACGGCTATTTCCTCTGGTCTCCGAAGAATCGACCAAGCCCTATTCCTGGAGCTGGCAGCAGGACGTGCCGGCTTTCGATGTGCCGGGCGTTTCAGCCGGTGAAGCGCTCACCCTGCTCATGGCGCGTGAACACCTGCGTTTGGCGCTACCGGCATCGACGCTGGCGCAGATGCAGCCCTACTTCCGCATGGCGGAACAAAAGCTCGCCGGCAGCGAGCCGAGCGGCGCGCGGCTGCGCAACTGGCTGAGCCAGGTGCGAGTCATCCCGCCAGCCCAGCCTCTTTGTCCACCGGGCATCGATGCAAACGTGCAGTCCGTCATTCAGGAAGCTCTGATATTGCGCCGCCAGTGCCGCGTGGGCTACTTGCGCAAGGGAGCGGACACGCCGGAAAGCTATCCTGCGCATCCTCTGGGCCTTGTCCAGCGCGGCACCCTGCTCTACCTGGTCTGTACGGTGCGCGAATATCAGGACGTCCGGCTGCTGGCCCTGCACCGCATCCGCAGTGCGGAACTGCTGGCCTCCGCGGCCGAGCGGCCGCACGGCTTCGACCTGGATGTCTATATTTCCGGCGGCGCGTTCGGCTGGGGACCGGGCCAGCCCATCCGCCTCGAAGCAGCCTTTACGCCGCAGGCGGGCAGCCACTTGGAGGAAACGCCCCTGGCCGGCGACCAAACCCTGGACACCCTGCCCGACGGGCGCCTGCGAATTACCGCCGGCGTGCTTCTGACCCAGCAAC
>JAEUNN010000680.1 GCA_016791085.1 Rhodocyclaceae bacterium
GCGCGGGGGTGGAGATATTTTTCACGCAGGTGTTCCGCGACAATTTTTTCCATGCCGACATGCATCCGGGCAACATATTCGTGTCCGCGACGGGCCAGTACATCGCGCTCGATTTCGGCATCATGGGCACGCTGACCGACACCGACACCAGCTATTTGGCGCAGAACTTCCTGGCCTTTTTCCGGCGCGATTACAAGAGCGTGGCGGTTGCCCACATAGACGCCGGCTGGGTGCCCAAACAGACCCGCGTGGACGAATTCGAGAGCGCCATACGCGCCGTGTGCGAGCCCATATTCGACAAACCGCTAAAAGAAATATCCTTCGGCAAAACCTTGCTGCGCCTGTTCCAGACCGCGCGACGCTTCGAGATGGAAGTGCAGCCGCAACTGGTGCTGCTGCAGAAAACCTTGCTGAATATCGAAGGCCTGGGGCGCCAGCTCGATCCCGACCTGGACCTCTGGAAAACCGCCAAGCCCTATCTGGAACGCTGGATGAGCGAGCGCATGGGGGCGCGTGCCCTGTATGCACATGCGGTGCAGGAATTGCCGAAACTGGGTCACGTGCTGCCGACATTGCCGCGGCTGGTCCACAAGGCGCTTTCGGAGCGCGACGGAAGTGCCAAAATCGCCGTGCTGGCGCACATCGCGGCCGAACAAAAGCGCCAGAATGCGCGCCTCAGCCTGATCGCGCTGTTGCTTGCCGCGCTGCTGGCGTTGCAACTGTGGACGCTGCTGGGCTGAGCCGCCACGCAGACGCCACCGGCCGATTTCGCAGCGGCCTTAAAATTTGCCGGGCGCGCCCGTATATGGGGTCGACCCGTGGGCAGTGTTGACCTGAGGAATCTAGTCCGAACATGAACAGAAGCCGATTTGGCAATACCGAAGTGCTGGTGCGCGCGCCGCAGTCCGATCCGCGTGCCACGCCGCTCATGTTCGTACATGGCGCCTATGTCGGCGCCTGGTGCTGGGACGAACATTTCCTGTCGTATTTTGCCGAGCATGGCTACTGCTGCTACGCCTTGTCCCTGCCCGGACACGGCGGCAGCGCCGGACGCGACCGCCTCGATACCTACGGAATCGACGCCTATGTCGAATGTCTTGCCGGCGTGATACACGCCCTGCCCGGACAACCCGTGCTGATCGGTCATTCCATGGGCGGCATGGTGATCCAGAAGTATCTGGAGGCGCATACGGTTCCGGGCGTGGTGCTGATGGCGTCGGTGCCGCCGGAAGGTTTGTGGGCGTCCGCGCTGTCCATCGCCATGACCCAGCCGCAACTGCTGGGGGAACTGAACAATCTGCTGTCCGGCGCCAGGCTTGCGCTGCCCGCACTGAATCAGGCCATGTTCGCGCACACGCTGGAGCCGGCCCGGCTGTTGCGCTACCTGCGGCAAATGCAGCCCGAATCGCATCGGGCAATTTGGGACATGACGCTATTCAACCTGCCGCGTCCGGGCCGCCGGCGCTGTCCGCGCGCGCTGGTGCTGGGGGCCGAAGGCGACAGCATCATCCCGCCCCACCTGGTGCGCCATACCGCGCGCGAATTCGCCGTGGAGGCGGAAATTTTCCCGGACATGGGCCACGGCATGATGCTCGACGGCAGCTGGCAGGTTTGCGCGCAGCGCATACTGGGCTGGCTGGACGGGCAAGGAATCTGAAGGAGCGCCAGAGTGGGCGCGCATTTGCCGCAGAGTATCAAAGCGCACGAGGGGGAGCATCTGTTATCATCGATCGGCCCGAACGGGTTCGAGCAGTGATGTCGCAACAAAACGAAACGCGCGGCGCATACCCGCATTTCCTTGCCATCCCCACGCGCTGGACGGATAACGACGCTTTTGGCCAGGTCAATAACGTGGTGTATTACTCGTACTTCGACACCGCCATCAACAGCTACCTGATGCACGTTGCCGGTGTGGACGCGCGGGTGGACCGCGTTGTGGGGCAGGTGGTGGAAAGCAGTTGCCGCTACCACCGCGCGATCTGTTTCCCCGAGGTCGTGGATGCCGGTTTGCGCGTCGGACACCTGGGCAATGCGTCGGTGCGTTATGAGGTCGGATTGTTTCGTCATGATGAAGACAAAGCCGCCGCGAGCGGCTATTTTGTCCACGTATTCGTCGATCGTGTGATCGGCAAACCGGCGGCCATTCCGCCCCCACTGCGCGCCTGCCTGGAACGATTGCGCCCATGAATGCCCCGACGCAGAAAATTGCCCGCTACGAACTGGTGCGCGAAATAGGGCGCGGCGAGTCGGGTACCGTGTACGAGGCGCGTGACGGCGTGGACGGGCGCACGGTTGCGCTCAAGGTGTTCCGCCGCGATCCCGGCGTTGCCGACGACTCCGCCACGACCGCCGAATTTCTGCGTCTCGCCCACCACCTGATGATGCTGGACCATCCCAACATCGTGCCGGTGCTGAATTGCGGCAGCGCGGACGGGCACAATTACGTCGCCATGCAGCTCGTGACGGCGCGTTCGCTGCGCCGTTGGCTGGACGTCGTGCCGCGCATGTCCTTCGAGTGGGTGCTGTCGATCGCGCTGCAGGTTGCCGATGCGCTTACCTGCGCCCACAACGCCGGCATTTGCCACCATGCGTTGAAGCCGGCGAACATACTGCTCGACGAGAACGGGCACGTGAGCGTGACCGATTTTGCGATTCCGCTGCTTGCCGTGCATAGCGGCAATTCGACCGGCGTACCCAGCGTTCCGCAATATCTGGCGCCCGAACAGGTGCGCGCCGAAGTCGCCGATGCGCGTGCCGACCTGTTTGCGCTGGGCGCCATCACCTTCGAACTGCTTACCGGACGCGCGCCTTTCGGCAGTTGCGCCGACATGTCGGTCATACGCGTGCTCGAGAACATCGTGCAGCAAATTCCGCAGCCGGCCAGTTCTTTCGATCCGGAAGTGCCGCCGGCGCTGGATCGCGTGGTGCTCAAATCGCTGTCC
>JAEUNN010000695.1 GCA_016791085.1 Rhodocyclaceae bacterium
CGTGACGCGATCGAATTCGCGCGGTGGATAATTCCGCGCCAGTTCCGAAACATGCATGCCACGCATCTGTTCGACCGTATAGCCGAGCATGTCTGCGGCCGGGGCATTGGCATACACGATGCTCCCGCTCGCCGCATCCACACGGTAAATGCCCAGGCCCACGCGCTCCATCGCGAAGCCGGTTTCGACCAGCTTGCGGTGGGCCTTTTGCAGGTCGGCGGTGCGCTCGGCGACCAGTTGCTCGAGGTGGTGGCGCAAGGCATCCAGTTCGAGCGCGCTCTGACGGTGTTCGGTAATGTCTTCCTGCACCGACACGTAATGCGTAACGTCGCCGCCGGCCGCGCGTATCGGCGACACGATGGCAAAATCGACGTATTCGACGCCGTTCTTGCGCCGGTTGATAAATTCCCCCTTCCAGGTTTTTCCGCTTGCCAGCGTGCCGCGCAATTGGGCATAGGTTTCCGGCGGCGTGCGGCCCGAGGCGAGCATGCGCGGTTTGCGTCCTTTGGCTTCGGCGCGGCTGTAGCCGGTATTGTGCTCGAAGCCCGGATTCACATATTCGATGCGCCCGGCACGATCGGTAATGACGATGGAAGCGGGGCTCTGTTCCACGGCTTCGGCGAGCGTGCGCGTGCGGTCCTGCGCGGCGACCTTGGCGCTCACGTCGCTCAACACGCCTTCCATGCGCTTGGGCCGGCCGCCGCCGTCGTGGTACAGGCGGCCATGCAGCGCTATCCAATGCACGCTTCCATTCGGCCACAGGCAGCGGAATTCGGCTTCGAGGTCGCCCGGTTCGGCCAGCGCCCGCGCCCGCAAGGCCGACACACGGGCGCGGTCCTCGGGGTGTATCGCGGCGATGAAGCGCCCGTAGTCCAGTTCCGCATCGCACGGAAGACCGAAAATCGCCTTGGCGGTATCGGACCAAACCAGCCGATCGCCCGACAACTCCCAATACCAGGTGCCCAATTTGGCCGCCTCGGTGGCAAGGCGCAAGCGCTCTTCGTTCTCGCGCAGCGCGGCGGCGGCCCGCTTACGCTCGGTAATGTCGCGTAGCGTGCCGCGCCAGCCCAGGTTTTCGCCCTGTTCGCCCTGCACGCGGCACCACTCCATGGCTACCCAGCGTTGCAGGCCGTCCTTGCGACAGATGCGGAATTCGTCCTCGCCGCCGGCCGTGCGGCCGCTGTCGGCGCGAAATTCCAGGCATGCAGCACCGTCCGTTTCCGCCACGATGCGCGGCATCAGGGCCGGGTCGGCCATGAATTCGGCGGGTTCGTAACCGGAAATCGCCTGGCAGGCGGGCGACACATAAATGCAGCGGCCGTCCGGTGCAACCCAGAATATCCAGTCCGTGGCATGGTCCGCAAGCAGCCGGTATTTGCTTTCCGATTCGCGCAGCGCCGCGGCGGCGCACTCCCGCTCGCTGATGTCGTAGAACGTGACCACCGTTTCGGCACCCACGGTAATGCCGGAAATGAGCACGCTGCGCTGTGCGCCATCGCTGCAGGTGAACGGGCATTGCAGGACCGGCGTGGCACCGGCCGGCGTCGACGGGCCGGTACTGGCGCCGGCCCAACGCCGCTCGACTTCGGCACGGCAGGCCGGATCCGGGAAGGCCCGATTCCACAAGGCGGCGAGCGACGGCAGGTGGGCCCGCGTGTAACCGAATACGCGCGTGAACTCGGCATTCAGCTCGGTAATGTTGCCGGCCGCATCGACGATGCCCAAAGGCACAGGCAGGCGTTCGAACATGCCGCGAAAGCGCGCTTCGCTCAGCCTGAGCGTGCGCTCCGCGGCGATGCGGTGGCTGGCCGCCTCGTCCAGCATGGAGCGCACGGCGGCAATTTCTGTGACCTCCGCGGGGTCGCCGCCCGGTGCGCCGGGCGTGGCCAGACTGGACACGGAATCCGTCAGGCGCCGCGCCACGCGCCGCCCCATGACGGCACTGGCCCATATCGCCACCGCCACGCCCAACAGTATGGGGAGCATGGATTTGACGACCGGCGCCCAGAACTGCGAGGCGGGCACATCGACCTCTATGCTCCAGTCGGACAACTCGGATTTCGCGCGATATACGCGGCCGGCCGCGCTTTGGGCCTCGGCCGACGGCGGCGGCAGTTGCGCCAGTACCCCGCCGGTACTGTCAAGCAGGCGCATGTTCCAGCCGTCCGGCAGCCGCAGTTGTTCCAGCAAGGTCTGCAAATAGCGGGTTTCGAGCTGCCCGACCACGGCGTAGGCCGGTTTGCCCTCGCGCATGACCGGAACGGCGATGCCAACCACCGGCTGTTTGGCAAGCGGTCCGGTTACCCGATCGCCAATGCTGGAGCGGCCACTCGCCAGCGCATCCGGCGCCGCGGCCCGGCCCGACGGGCGCGGCAATTGCGGCAGTTCCGCACCATAGGGCAGCCGGGTGTTGAAGCGCATGCGTAACCCGGCATCCACCACCAGCACGTGCATGCCGAAGGTCTGCCGATACGCCTGGGCTTGCTCGTACAGTTGCGGCAAGCCGTCGTCGGCCTGCAGCAATGGCGATGCGGCAAGCATCTGCAGGCCGCCCAGACGTGCCAGCACGAACTGGTCTACGTCCAGGGCGGCCTGTGCCGCACGCGCGCCGGCCTCGTGATCGCTGTCGTGCTGGCGCGCAATCATGCTTTCCGCGGCCAGGTAGAGGGATACCAATGCGAGCGGCAGCACACACAGCCAGATCATGCGCGTAAGCACCGCCGCCAGCGCGGCGCCCGAATTTCTGCGCGCGCTGCTGCGCCGCCGGGCCAGCTTATTCACCGGAACCTGCCGCCATCCTGGCGCAGCAGCCACACGCGCAGTCTGGTCCGGTGCAAGTACGGGGCGCCTTGCTCTGCTTCGCGTTTGCTCATTTTTCTTGCGCTTGTTACCTTGCCGGCCAGGCACCGCGGCCGCAACTGCCGAATATGCCAGGATTCTGCACGCGCGCCCTCACCGAAGTTTGATGCACATCAATAGTCGGTGGCATTTTTTGATGTTCAGCCGCGGATAAGTGCGGCAGCAGGCCTTGCAGGGCAAGGATGTGGCCGGGCACGGCCGTCGCGACCGGCGCGCCATCTATCGCCGGGACACCCGACAGGCCCTGACAGCCCGTTCCGGTGCGGCAACGCCGGCTAGTGCCGTAAGCGACAATTCAGCCTGAATCGGAAACGCGGATATACGCCTGGCGCGCCCGGCATGCAGGCGGCGGCGTGCAATTGACGCGACAGGTTTGGGCCGGACGCGACCGCCCAGATCCGCCGGGGCATTACCGCCCCGTACCGGCTTTATCGATCTATCGCGGCAGGCCGGCCGGACAGCTCAGAGGCCCCGCGCCCGCCGCGGCACCGAGCGCGCCGGCCCCTGCCGCGTGGCATCGCCATTCAGGGAACTTACGAGCCAGGCTGCGGAACCGGCCGCGCGGGCACGACGGCTTTAACGCACGTTGAGTAATTCGACTTCAAACACCAAGGTCGCGTTGGGTGGAATCACACCGCCGGCACCGCGCGCGCCATAGCCCATTTCGGGCGGTATGGTGAGCTTGCGCGTGCCGCCCACCTGCATGCCGGCCACGCCTTCGTCCCAACCCTGTATGACCTGCCCGGCACCGAGGCGGAAACTGAAAGGGCGGCCGCGATCTTTGCTCGAATCGAACTTGCGTCCGTCGGTAAGCCAGCCGGTGTAATGCACCTCCACGGTTTTGCCGGCTTCGGCGCGCGCGCCCGTACCGGTCACGCTATCTTCGATGATGAGGCCGCTGGAAGGCTCGGACATGGGTGTCTCCTGGGAATCGCGCAGCCCACGCCGCGCCGGGGCCGCATTATCCCCGAATTCGCGCCGCGGCCGCGCACGCGGCCGGGCCCGCGGCCGGCGCGCTCTAGCGGCCGGGCTTCACGCGCTGTGCGAATTTCTGCCGGAACTTGTCCACTTTGGGGCCCACGACCACCTGGCAGTAGGGCTGATAGGCGTTGTGGTCGTAGTACTCCTGGTGGTAATCCTCGGCCACCCAGAATTTTTCGGCCGGGCTGATTTCCGTGACGATGGGCCGCGAAAATTCGCCCGCCGCGTTGAGCGCGGCAATCACCTCGGTAGCCGTATCGCGCTGTTCCGGCGTGGTCCAGAATATCGCCGAGCGATACTGGGTGCCGACGTCGTTGCCCTGGCGGTTGCGCGTGGTCGGATCGTGGATCGCGAAAAACACTTCGAGCAACTCGCGGAAACTTATGCGCGCTGGGTCGAAGGCGATGCGCACGACTTCGGCGTGGCCGCTATCGCCGTTACATACCTGCCGGTAGCTGGGCCGCTCCGTGCTGCCGCCGCAATAGCCCGATTCGACCGTTGCCACGCCTTCCAGCCGGTCGAACACCGCTTCCAGGCACCAGAAACAGCCGCCGCCCAGTATCGCGATTTCGTGTTTGGTCTGAGTATTCATGCTTTCTCCTGATTGGTCGCTTGCACTGCCAGCCACGCCGCGCCCGCTTGCGCCCTGCGCCCGCGCTTTCCGCTACATGGCAAGCATACGCGGTAGACCGCGGCGCATGGTCATAGCTTACGCGCCGGGGCACCCCTCGGGATAGAATGCGCCCGCAGCGCCACTCGCAAAACAATCCGGCGCGCCTGACCTGTCCATCCTTGCCTGGAATCGCCATGATTGACCTGCATTCCGCCGCTTGCGCGCGCATTGCGCGCGCGCGCCACGTTTTCGCCTTGCTGGCGCTATGCCTGCTGCTGCCGGCGCATGCCGCACCGGCGCTTTGGGAAGTCAGCGCCCCCGGCGGCGGCCGCGTGTGGCTGTTCGGTTCCGTGCATCTTTGTTCGCAACAGTGTTACCCGCTGCCGGATGCCGTGCGGCAGGCGTTCGAGGCGTCGCCCGCACTGGCACTGGAACTCGACCCGACCGCACCGCACACCGCGGCGCGCGTGCTGGAGCGCGGCGTCTATGCGCCGGATGATGCACTGGTCCGCCATCTCGATCCGGCGTTCGCGGCGGACTTGCTGGATCGCTTGAGCAAACTGGGGCTGGACCGGGACGCGCTGCTGCGCATGCGGGTGTGGCTGATCGCGCAATTGATCACCGTGGCCAGTGCAGCACAGGCCGGCTATCAACTGGAACAGGGCATAGATGTCTGGTTCCTGGGACAGGCGCGCAGCGCAGGCAAAACCGTGCTCGAACTGGAAACCCCGGACGAGCAGATAGACAGCATGGACGGCCTGCCCGACAGCGCGCAACAGGCTATGCTGCGGCAGGGGTTGCTATACCTCGATCCGGCACGCATGAAACGCGAAATGTCGCGCCTCGTGTCGGCCTGGCAGCGTGGCGACGTGGACCAGCTGGCAAGTTTGATACGCGCCGAAACGTCGGTCGACCCGGACACCGAAAAAGTGTTCGAGTCGGTCCTCACGCGCCGCAACGGCGTCATGGCCGAGCGCATCGCCGCGTATCTGGATTCGGGCCGGCAGGTGTTCGTGGTGGTCGGCGCGGCCCACCTGTCCGGTCGCGCCGACATCTTGGTGCGCCTTGCCGCCATGGGCTACCAGGTGCGCCGCGCCAACTGACCGGCGCAAGCTGCCGACGCGCGGGCGCCGGCGGGCCCGCGGCCTTAGACGATGGCGCGCAATTCGCGCATGGCGACCGATACCATGGGTATGTCCAGCGTGCCGAACGACTGCATGTCCGCGACGACCTGGCGCCAGCGGTCGATCTGATAGCGCCGGCTCGCCTTCCAGGCTTCGATGAGCGCGTCGCGCCCGGTCAGATCGGGGCTCGCACGCAGCACCTGCGCAGCGATATTGCGCGCGTGCAGCGACAGGTCCTCGCGCAGTGCGGCGCGCGCCAGCGTCTGCCAGTGGTTGTCCACCGGCAGCGCGCCGACCTGCGCCGACAGCCAGTGCAGGTCCAGCCAGCCGCCCACCGCGAAATACACGGCCGCGACCAGTTCCGTGTCGCGCCCGGTTTCGCCGGCGACATCGACTATATCGAGGCCGGAATATTGTTCGGCCAGGCCCGCCACCTGCCGTGCCGTGGCTTCCGGCGCGCCCAATTCGACATATCCGGCCACGGTGCTGTCGAGATGGGCACGGTATTGGGCATTCACCAGCTCGTACAGATTGGCGCCCACCAGCGCCACGCCGGGCGCGTAGCGCGCCAGCGTGGTGGCCAGATTGGCCAGCGTGTCGCGGTGGCGCAGGAACCAGAGCGTGCCGCGCAATACCAGCCTGGACGCGTCTTCGATGAGCTTGATCTGCGTGCTGTGCGCAACCTGGTTGTCGAGCGCCTCGATGTGCTGCCACAGCGGCACCAGGCCGAATATTTCCCGCGTCGCCAGATAGGCGCGCACGATGTCGGGAGCCGTGGCGCCGGTTTCTTCGCGCATGCGGAACACGAAAGTCGGACCGACGCGGTTCACCATGCTGTTCACCACGTGGGTGCTGATGATTTCGCGCTTGAGCGGGTG
>JAEUNN010000767.1 GCA_016791085.1 Rhodocyclaceae bacterium
ATCGAAATCGCGGAACGCGATCCGGACAAACTGGTGGATACCATCGCCAGCCTGGAACCCACTTTCGGCGGCATCAATCTGGAGGACATCAAGGCGCCGGAATGTTTCTACATCGAGCGCAAGCTGCGCGAGCGCATGAAAATCCCGGTGTTTCACGACGACCAGCACGGCACAGCCATCGTGGTCGGCGCTGCCGTGCTGAACGGACTTAAAGTCGTCGGCAAGGACATGCGCGAGGTCAAGCTGGTGGTGTCCGGCGCCGGCGCCGCCGCGCTGGCCTGTCTCGATTTGCTGGTATTGCTGGGCCTGCCCATAGGCAACATCTGGGTTACCGACATCAAGGGCGTGGTCTATAAGGGCCGCGTCGAAGAGATGGATCCGCTCAAGGAGCGCTATGCGCAGGATACCGCCGCGCGTACGCTGGGCGAAGTCATAGGTGGAGCGGACATTTTTCTCGGCCTGTCGGCAGCCGGCGTGTTGAAGCGGGAAATGGTCGCGCAAATGGCACCGCGCCCTATGGTGCTGGCGCTCGCCAACCCGCGTCCGGAAATTCTGCCGGAAGATGTACGCGCCGTGCGCAGCGACGCAGTAATCGCCACCGGCCGCTCGGACTATCCGAACCAGGTGAATAACGTGCTTTGCTTTCCGTTCATTTTCCGCGGTGCGCTGGATGTAGGCGCGACCACCATCACCGAGGAAATGAAACTTGCGGCCGTGCGCGCCATTGCCGAACTGGCCCAGGCCGAGCAGTCCATGGAAGTGCGTGCGGCCTATGGCGAACAGGTGGCGAGTTTCGGGCCCGAGTACCTGATCCCCAAGCCGTTCGATCCGCGCCTCATCGTGAAGATCGCGCCCGAAGTGGCCCGCGCCGCCATGGAATCCGGCGTGGCGACACGCCCGATCACGGATTTCGAGGCCTATCGACAGCAAATGTCGAATCTGGTGTACCAGTCCGGCCTCATCATGAAGCCGGTGTTTTCGGCCGCCAAAAGCCGGCCCAAGCGCATCATTTATGCCGAGGGCGAGTCGGAGCGCGTCTTGCGCGCGGTACAGACGGTGGTGGACGAACAGCTTGCCCTGCCCATACTGGTCGGGCGCCCGGCGGTCGTGGCCCGCAGCATAGAGCGCTACGGCCTGCGCCTCGTGCCGGGCACGGATTTCGATCTGGTCAATCCCGACGACGATCCGCGCCACGGCGACCTCTGGCGGCTCTATCACGGCATCATGGAGCGGCGCGGGGTCACGGTGGATACCGCCAAGCGCGAAACGCGCCGCCGCATGACGCTCATATCGGCCCTGCTGGTGCATATGGGTTACGCCGACGGCATGCTGTGCGGCACGGTCGGCGTGCTCGATAATCACCTGCACTTCGTGCGCGACGTGATAGGTCTGCGCGCCGGCGTGCACAATTTTTACGCGCTCAATCTGCTGGCCTTGCCGGGCCGCACGGTATTTCTGTGCGACACCTACGTGAATTACGACCCCAGCGTGGAACAGGTATTCGAAATGACCTGCCTGGCCGCCGACGAAGTGCAGCGCTTCGGCATCGTGCCGAAAATCGCCTTGCTGTCGCACTCCAGTTTCGGTTCGCACGACACGGCAAACGCGCAAAAAATGCGTGCCGCGCTGGCCATGCTGCACGCGCGCCGGCCGGACCTCGAAGTGGAGGGCGAAATGCACGGCGACGCGGCGCTGCAGGAATCGGTACGCCTGGAAGTGTTTCCGAATGCCAAGCTCAAGGGCGATGCGAACCTGCTCATATTCCCCACGCTCGATGCCGCCAACATTGCGTTCAACCTGCTCAAGACCGCTGCCGGGGAAGGCATGACCGTGGGTCCGATACTGCTTGGCGCGGACCGGCCGGTGCATATCCTCACGCCGACCGCCACGGTGCGGCGTATCGTCAATATGACGGCGCTCACGGCGGTCGAGGCGGCGCAGGAGGATTGAGCCCACATCCTTCCCGCGGTGCGCCCCGGCGCGCTAGACTTTGCCGGAAGTAACAGCACAGGGAGGCGCGCGTGCGGGAAGGCAAGACGGCACTGGTGCTGAGCGGCGGCGGCGCACGGGCGGCCTATCAGGTCGGCGTGCTGGCGGCGCTGCGCGATCTGCTGCCGGATCCGCGCACGAATCCGTTTCCGGTGCTGTGCGGCACCTCGGCCGGGGCGATCAATGCCGCGGCGCTCGCCACCATGGCGGAAAATTTCGACCACGCGGTGAGCACCCTGCTCGACATCTGGCGCAATTTCCGCGCCGGCCAGGTGTATTACGCCGATCCTCTGGGCACCGCCCGCACCGCGTTGCGCTGGTTCGCTGCCCTCATGATGGGCTGGGCGGTGGATCGCTATCCGCGCTCATTGCTGGACAACACCCCGCTGCGCGGCCTGCTGGCCCAGCACCTGGATTTCGGCGGCATAGACCGGGCCATCGCGGCGGGCGCGCTGCACGCGGTTTCGGTTACCTGTTCCGGCTACCTGTCCGGCGAATCGGTCGCCTTCTACCAGGGGGCGCCGGATGTCGCGCCCTGGAAGCGCTCGCAGCGCGCGGCCGCGCGCGCGCATCTGCGCGTGGACCACCTGCTCGCGTCCAGTGCGCTGCCGTTCATATTTCCGGCCGTCAAGCTCAATCGCGAATATTTCGGCGACGGCTCGATGCGCCAGCTGGCACCCATCAGCCCGGCCGTACACCTGGGCGCGGAACGCATACTCGTGGTCGGCGTGGGGCGCATGAACGAACAGCGCGAGCGCAAAACCAGCAATACCTATCCGTCCCTGGCGCAGGTTGCCGGGCATGCCCTGTCGGCGATATTCCTGGATCAACTTGCGGTCGATCTGGAGCGTTTGAACACCATCAACGAAACCGTGCGCTGCATGCCGCAAGAAATGCTTCAAGCCGGCAGCAGCTTGCGCCGTATAGAATCCTTGTTGATCGCGCCGTCCGAGCGGCTGGACGAAATCGCCGCCCGGCACGTCGACGCCTTGCCGCGCATGATGCGCATGTTGTTGGGCGGCATAGGTGGTACGCGGCGCGGCGGTGGCGCGCTGGCGAGCTACTTGTTGTTCGAGGGGCAGTACACGCGCGCGCTCATAGACCTCGGTTACGGAGACACCATGGCCCAGCGTGTGGAACTCGAAAGTTTCCTGGGCTTGTGAAGTGAATATCTCGAATTGACTTTAACAGATGCTTCTATCGTCTTATTCCATTGTGCAAAGCATGGTCGCCTTGCTAAACTTGCAGGGTGATTGCAGCAATCGGAGCACAACATGAAAACCTCGCGCTGGGTAGGCATCCTGGTGAGTGCGCTGGGCATTTCGCTGGCGTTTCCACAAGTGGCACAGGCCGAATACCGCAAGGGTGCGAAAAAGCCTGCGGCCGCCGCGCGCCAGGCCAGCAAAAGCCAGGGCGCACGCAAGACCGCGGTGGTGTATCGGAAGGCGCGCAGTGTTGCGGCGGAACCCGATTTCATGTCCGACGGCAGTCCCAATCTGAAATCCGCCGCGGTGCTGGTGCAGGATTCCACGTCGGGGCAAATTCTGTATTCGCGCAATGCCGAAAGCGTGGTGCCGAT
>JAEUNN010000769.1 GCA_016791085.1 Rhodocyclaceae bacterium
AATAGTGCCATCTATCAGGCCGCGCAAAGTCAGCCGCAATATGCGGGCATGGGCACCACGCTGGTGGCGGCCATGTTCTACGACAATACGATGACGGTCGCGCATATCGGCGATTCGCGCCTGTATCGGCTGCGCGGCGACGATTTTCGGGCTCTTACGCGCGACCATTCGCTGCTGCAGGAGCAGATAGACAGCGGCATGATTACGCCCGAAGAGGCGCGCCGTTCGCTGAACAAAAATCTGGTCACGCGCGCGCTGGGTGTCGATCCGGTCGTGGAGCCGGAAATTCACGATTACGAAGTGTTGCCCGGCGACATATATTTGCTTTGTTCGGACGGCCTCAACGACATGGTCGACGACGAGGAAATTGCGCTCACGCTGCAGGCGCTCGGGGCCAACCTCGAACTGGCAGCCAACCAGCTCGTGCAGATGGCAAATGACAATGGCGGCCGGGACAACGTTTCGGTCATACTTGTACGCGTGCAGCGCGAATTCCCCGCTGCACGAGGCTGGCTGGCACGCTTGCTGGCCTGGTTGAAGTAATTTAAGGAACACGCATATGGCGAAACTGATCCTCAGCATGGACGGCCTGGTGCTCAAGGAAATTCAGCTCACGAAGGAACGCACGACCATAGGCCGGAAGCCGCACAACGACATCCAGATCGACAATCTCGCGATCAGTGGCGAACATGCGGTCATCACCACCATCCTCAACGACTCGTTCCTCGAGGACAGCAACAGCACCAACGGCACCTATGTGAATGGTCAGCCGATCAAGAAGCATTTTCTGCAGAACAACGACGTCGTCGAATTGGGCAAATACCGCCTCAAGTACATCAATGAGGCGACTGCCCAGGCCGGCGCGGGCGATTTCGAGAAAACCATGGTGTTGCGCCCGGACATGATGCGCAAGGCGCCGGCGCCGGAAACCGCTTCGCGCGCGCCGGGCGGGGACACCCAGGTCGGCATGAAAATGCCGCCGCCGCCCGAAATGGCGCGCCCCGTGCAAAGTGTGGCGCCGGCTGCGCGCATGCCGGCTGCTCCGCCGCCCCCGCCGCCGCCGGTTGCTGCACCGGCGCCGCCGCCCGCTGCGCAAGCCGGGGGCGTGCCCATAGGTGCGATCCAGATTTTGAACGGTGCCAACGCCGGGCGCGAACTGGAGCTAACGAAAACGCTCACCACGCTGGGCAAACCCGGCGTCCAGGTGGCGGTGATTACGCGCCGCCCTCAGGGTTATTTCATTACTCACGTCGAGGGGGCCAGCTATCCCATCGTGAATGGCCGTGGGCTGGATGCGCAGGCGCATCCGCTGGGCGACCACGACGTGATCGAAATCGCCGGGATAAAGATGGAGTTTTTCCTGAAGCGCTAGGATGGCCCGACCGGTGCGCGGTGCCGCGCCAGCTGTTGGCCCGATCGCGGCGACAGCGGCAAGGCACGGCGCCGCGGCAGCCGGCACCAGAATAACCAACATCGATGCGTCATCCCGCGGCCGCGCGGGGTAAGAACCGGGGTGGGGACCGCGTGAACCAGAACGCCGTGCGCTATCTGCTGGGGGCGACGTTCCTGCTGCTATTACTGGGGCACGCGGCGCGTTTTTACCAGATCAATTTCGTAAATCAGCTCGACGCGATCGCCTACGACACGAAGGTCCGGCTGACCTTGCCGGGCGGCATGGACGATCGCATCGTCATTCTGGATATCGACGAACGTTCGCTGGCCGAAGTCGGCAGGTGGCCCTGGCAGCGCGCGAAACTGGCCGCGATCGTGGACAAGCTGTTCACGAAGTACGAAGTGGCCATACTCGGCATGGACATCGTGTTCGCCGAACCGGACACCAGTTCCGGCCTGGAAACGCTGGACCAGCTTGCACGCGGACGACTCAAGGAGGATGCAGCCTACCAGTCGGTGCTGGGCGAAATTCGCGGTGGCCTGGATTACGATCGCGTATTCGCCGATGCGCTGGGCAAGCGGCCGGTCGTGCTCGGGTTCTATCTGTCCGACGTGAAACAGGGGCAAACGTCCGGCGCCCTGCCCGAACCCGTGCTGCCTGCCGGGACTTTTCGCGGGCGCAATATCGCGTTTCAGACCTTCACGAGTTACGGCGGAAATCTCGCGCTGCTGCAGCAGGCCGCTGCGGGCGCCGGACATTTCAACCAGGTGCCGGATTTTGACGGCATCGTGCGCCGCGTTCCGCTGCTGGCCGAGTACAAGGGGGCTTATTACGAATCCCTGTCGCTGGCGGTGGTGCGGGCCTGGCTCGGCAATCCCAAGGTAATGCCCGGCTATGGCGAAGAAAGCGTGTTTTCGTTTTCCACCCGCACTTACGGCGGCCTGGAATGGCTGGAACTGCCCACGCGCAAAGGCACGGTGCAGATTCCCGTCGACGAACAGGTGTCTGCGCTAATTCCTTACCGCGGCCCGCAAGGCAGTTATCGCTACATATCGCTGGCCGACGTACTGACCGACCGTGCGCCGGTCGAGCACCTTAAAGGCCGCATCGCGCTGATCGGCACCACCGCGCCGGGCCTGCTCGACCTGCGCGCCACACCGGTGGGCGGGGTTTATCCCGGCGTGGAAATCCACGCCAACCTGATTGCCGGCATGCTCGACGCCAAGCTAAAACAAAAGCCTGCCTATGTGGTCGGGCTAGACGTGGTGGTGCTCTTGCTGGTCGGTGCCGTGATGGTGCTGCTGTTGCCCAGGCTGGACCCGCAGCGCTCGGTCGCGGCCACGGTGTCGGTGCTGGTGCTGCTGGTAGCCACCAAT
>JAEUNN010000131.1 GCA_016791085.1 Rhodocyclaceae bacterium
CTACGGCACCATCCTGTACGGTTTCGGCGGCACGGCCGGCTATGGCAGCCTCGCCATGACGCCCAATGACGACCAGTCGTCCAGCCTGCTCAACCTTCCGTTCAGCCTGAATTTTTACGGCAGCAACTATTCGAATTTCTATATCAACAACAATGGCAACATAAGTTTCACGGGTCCGGTCGGCACCTTCACGCCGCAGCCGTTCCCGGTGGCCAACCAGCCCATGATCGCGCCGTACTGGGGCGACGTGGATACGCGTTGCGGTGGCTGCGGAGCGGTTTATGTGGCATCGCCGGATTCCAACACGGCAATCGTGACCTGGGATCGGGTGGGCTACTATAACCAGCACTCCAATCTCACCAATACCTTCCAGCTGGTATTGCGCAACCGTTCCGACACCGGTGCCGGCAATTTCGACATCGAATTTCGCTATGGCAACCTGAGCTGGACCACCGGCGACGCCAGCGGCGGCAGCGGCGGTCTGGGCGGTACGCCGGCCCAGGCGGGGCTGGATGCGGGTGATTCCGCCAATTTCTTCACCTTGCCCGGATCGCGCACGAGTGCCGTGCTCGATCTCGATGACACCACCAACCTGGCCTCGCCGATCGAAGGTGTATGGTCGTTTGCCGTGCGCAGCGGGACGCCGCCCGGCAGCACGTCCGACAATCCTCTGCAGCCTGTCGTCACGAGCAACGGCTGGAATTTCAACTTCAATATCGGCCCCAATACCGGGCGCGTGTTCATCGACCCGGTGCTTGCCGTCGGCTATGACTATGTCGTGAATTCCGGCCCGAACGTGCAGACCGTGCTGTTGCCCGTGGCGATAGGCGACGGCGTGTACGACCTGTGGCTGTGGGATCCGGTGCTGGGCCGCTTCGTCGATTCCAACATCGACATCGTGGGCGGGAACATTTATGACTTCGGGCTTGGCGGCGTGGATCGCTTCAGCATACGCGGCATCGAGGAATCCGCCGGGCTGGACCCGACCAACGTGACCGCGTTCGTGACCGGGCTGACCTTCACGGACATCGGCACGGTCGATCTGACCATGACGCCCGTGGTGGTCGACACCGATGAACCCATTCCGCTCCCGGGTACCATCAGTCTCATGAGTCTTGCCGCCTTGGGCGCTGCTCTCGTGCGGCGGCGCGCTGGCAAGGCCCTGCACTGACCGTGCAGCGTTCGATTGCTCGCCCGCGGCGGGTGGCTGTCCCACCCGCCCCTGGAGGGCTCGCGGAGTTCCCGATCCTGCCGTGGCGCGAGCGGGCCGGGAGCCGGAGCAGGCGGCCGGGCCGGCACCGTAGCGCGTGATATCCTGCGCCAGTGCATACTGGCGGCGGGTTGGGCAATCAAGCTGACGGCCACGGGTCACGTGGCCGTCAGCATTCTGGAAACCCCGGGGAACTGCCCACCTGAGGTGTCGCCCGTCAAGTTCCGGGGATAGGAGCATACATGCCCGGCACTCGGGTAATCGCAAGGACCGTAATCGCAGGCACGCTGTGCCTGAGCGTCGCCGGTGTGCCGGCGGGCGCATCCGGAACCGATCAAAACAGCATGGGTGCGCAGTCTGCGGACGGCCGGCAGTTGGCCCTCGACGGGCAGATTATGAGCGTGTCGTCCGGACCGCCGCGGCGTGTGCGCGTCACCCTCACCAACGTGTCCGGCCAGGCGCTGTGTATAGGGCGCGCGGCCGCAGGAGAGGCCGTCCTGGGGCTGCAGCTGCAGGTAGTCGGGTCCGCGGGCCGCTTGCCTGCGCCGGGCGGGGCGGGTGTTGCGGCCGGCCAGGCAGTGCGCCTGCAAAGTCTGGCACCCGGCCAGCAACTGAGCCTGGAACTGGACCTGGATGCCTGGGCATCGGGCTGGGTGGACGATCGCTACACCCTGGTGCTGCGCTATGACCCGCAAACCGGCGGCCGCGCTGCGCTGAACGACGAAGCGGCGGGTCTGGGCTGCAGGTTTGCGCACAAGCGGGCGGTCGCGACTGTGGGCGAATTCGGCGTCAGCGGGGCAGGCGGCGGTGCGACCCGCAACGCCTACCGCGACATTTGGCAGCAAACGTCCGCCCCGGCGGACCAGCGCTGGACTGCTTTGCGCTGGCTGGCGCGCAACGCCGTGGGGCCGGGCGCGAGCCGCGAAGAAGTGTTGGCGCTGCTGGGGCAGCCGACCGAGCGCCGCGATGACCGGCAATGGGTGTATGCGGTCGGGCAGACCGGCGTGCGCATCGAGTTTCGCGGCAATTCCGTGCAACGCATGGATTTTTTTGAAACGTCCGAATAAATGACCCAAACCGCCACGAAGGGCGCCGGCTGCGTATGGCTGCTGGCACTGGCCACGAATCTTTTCTGTGCCGCCGGGAGCGCCAGCGCGGCCGCAGACGCAAGCCGCTACGGCGCCTGGGGCCTGGCCTGCGAAAAGCAGAAGCCGAAAGTCTGCGTGCTGAGCCAGATCGTTGCGCGTGACCCGCAGGGCAAGCAAGTGGTCGTGGGCGCGAACGCCTATCTCGACGCGGAAACCGGCAAGCCCAAGATCGAATTCCGCCTCAGCCCGCTCGCCGTGCCGTCGGCCGGCCTCGGACTGAAAATCGACAAGGGCGCGGAATATCGCCTAGCCATGAGTTCCTGCGACCCCAAGCTATGCGTCGCGCGCGGCTGGCTGGAGGGCGAATTGCGTACGCGGCTTGAATCCGGCACGGTGGCGCAACTCGCGTTTCTGCTGCAGGATGGGTCGCAGGTGGTGGTGCCGCTGGCCCTGAAGGGCCTCAAGTCCGGCATGACCGCGCTGGCCGCCCGGCGCGCGGCGCGGGCGGACTGACCCACCCGCTTCCTGCCCCCAGCGTGGCGGTTTCGCGCCTGTCCGGCGCGCTGGCCGCGCTTGCCGTCGGGAAGGTGCACGCAGCGGCCCGGCGCTGCCGCGGCGGCCCAAATTTGCCACCCGGCGCCGGCTTGGCGCCTGCCGCCAGCGCGTAAAATCCGCGCATGGATACTACCGCCTCCGCCAGCCCCGCCGCGGCCGCGCCGCGCTTCGTGCATTTGCGCCTGCATTCCGAATATTCGGTGCAGGACGGCATCGTGCGCCTTGACGACGCCGTGAAGCGCGCCGCCAAAGACCGCATGCCGGCTGTCGCGCTGACCGATCTTGCCAATCTGTTCGGCATGATCAAGTTCTACAAGGCCGCGCGCTCGGCCGGCGTGAAGCCGGTGGTCGGCGTGGATGTCTGGATCAGCAACGAAGCCGACCGCGACAAGCCCTACCGCATGTTGTTGCTGGCCGCCGACCGCGCCGGCTACGGGCGGCTGTGCGATCTGCTCACGCGCGCCTACCTGCAGAACAAGCATCGCGGCCGCGCCGAATTGAAGCGCGAGTGGCTGCTGGAGCCGGGCGCGGCGGGTGGGCTCATCGCGCTGTCGGGCGCGCTGGGCGGCGACGTGGGGCAAGCTCTGGTGTCCGGCAACCATGCGCTGGCGGCGCGGCTTGCGCGCGAATGGGCCGGGGCTTTCCCGGATGCTTACTATCTGGAATTGCAGCGCGCCGGCCATCCGCAAAGCGAAGCCCAGGTACAGGCGGCTTGCACGCTGGCGTCCGAACTCGATCTGCCGGTGGTGGCGACCCACCCGGTGCAGTTCATGGATGCGGCCGACTACAAGGCGCACGAAGTGCGTGTGTGCATCGCCCAGGGCTATGTGCTGGCCGACCGGCGCCGCCCGCGCGAGTATACCGACCAGCAATATTTCAAGTCCCAGGCGGAAATGGCCGAGCTGTTCGCGGACATTCCCGAGGCGCTGGAAAATTCGGT
>JAEUNN010000926.1 GCA_016791085.1 Rhodocyclaceae bacterium
TATGCGCAGCCGCGCCGTGCCTTCGGGCACCGTGGGCGGACGGATGGCCGGCACCCACAGGCCGCGCTGCCACAGCGCCGCGGACAATTCGACCGCGGTCGCGTCCGCGCCCACCAGCACCGGCTGGATGGCCGTTTGCGACGGCAGCAGGCGCCAGCGCGTGGCGGCCAAACCTTCCCGCAAACTGGCTATGTGGGCGGCCAGACGTGCGCGCAGGGCGTCGCCGTCCGCCATCAGCGTGAGGCTTGCACGCACGGCTTCGGCCAGCAGGGGCGGCGCGGCGGTCGTGAAAATATAGGTGCGCGCGCGTTGCAGCAGCCATTCGATGAACAGCGCGTGACCGGCCACGAATGCGCCATGCACGCCGGCGGCCTTGCCCAGGGTGCCCATATACACGATGCGCGCATCGGCCAGCCCGCAATGCGCCAGAGAGCCGCGACCCTGCGGCCCCAGTACGCCCAGCCCGTGCGCGTCGTCGACCACCAGCCAGGCGTCGTATTGCCGCGCCAGTTCCAGCAACTGCGCGAGCGGGGCCAAGTCGCCGTCCATGCTGAAAACCGCGTCGGTTGCGATCACGCGCGACTTGGCCGGCGTGGCGGCGAGCAGGCGCGCGAGCGCTGCCACGTCGCCGTGCGGATAGCGCCGCACCGTGGCCAGACTTAGTTGCTGTGCGTCGATCAGCGAGGCGTGGTTGAGCTTGTCCGCGAACAGCGCATCGCCGCGCCCGGCCAAAGCCGGCAGCAGGCCCAGGTTGGCCATGTAGCCGGAAGAAAAATACAGCGCGGCGTCCATCTGCACGAATTGCGCGAGTTCGTGTTCCAGCGCTTCATGTGCGGCGCTGTGGCCGCTCACCAGATGCGACGCGCCGGCTCCCACGCCCCAGCGCGCGGCGCCGTCCTGCGCCGCGGCGATCAGGGCCGGATGGTTGGCCAGACCCAGATAGTCGTTGGACGCGAAATTGATGCGCGCCGCCGCTTCGGCCTGTACCACGGCGGCACAGGGCGACTCCAGCACGCGACGGCGGCGCAGCCGGGCGGCATCGCGCAGCGTTTCGAGTTCGGCGGCCAGACGCGCGAAACTCACGGCGCCACCGCCTGCATGACGCGCAAGGTGCGCTCGGCCAGCCACACCATGTCGGCCTCGTCCATGACATAGGGAGGCATCCAGTACACCGTATTGCCGAGCGGGCGCAACAGCAGTTCGTGCTCCAGCGCGGCCGCGAACAGGCGCCGAGCGTAGCTTGCGTCGGCGCCGGCCACGTCCCAGGCCACGATCATGCCGCAGCGGCGCAGCTTGCGTACCTGCGGCAAGTCCGCCAGCGGCGCTGCAAGTTCGCCCAGGCGTGCCGCGCGGTGGCGGTTGGCGGCCAGCACGCCGTCGGCGGCGAATATGTCCAGCGTCGCCAGCGCGGCCCGGCACGCCAGCGCATTGCCGGTGTAGGAATGCGAGTGCAGGAAGCCGCGCGCCGTGGAATCGTCGTAAAACGCCTCATACACCGCGTCGGTCGTCATGACCACCGACAAGGGCAGATAGCCGCCGCTGATGCCTTTCGACAGGCACAGAAAATCCGGCCGCATGCCGGCCTGTTCGTGCGCGAAAAAAGTGCCGGTGCGGCCGCAGCCCACGGCGATTTCATCGGCGATGAGGTGCACCTCGTAGCGGCTGCACAGTTCGCGTGCGCGGCGCAGGTAATGCGCGTCGTACATGGCCATGCCGGTCGCGCACTGCACCAGCGGCTCGACGATCAGGGCGGCGGTGCCGGCGTGGTGGCGCGCGAGCCAGGTTTCCAGTTCCGCCGCGGCGCGTTCGGCCACCGACTGCGCCGATTCGCCCGGTTCGGCGCGGCGCGCGTCGGGCGACGCGACGGTGGCGCCGGCACGCAGGAGCGGCGCATAGGCGTCGCGGAACAGCGCGATGTCGGTGACCGCCAGCGCGCCGGCGGTTTCGCCGTGGTAGCTGCCGGCCAGGCTTACGAAACCGGTTTTTTCGGGCCGCGCGCGGTTGCGCCAGTAGTGCATGCTCATTTTGAGCGCGATTTCCGTGGCCGAAGCGCCGTCCGAGGCATAGAAACAATGCCCCAGCGCGCCGCCGCACAAGGCCGTCAGGCGCTCCGACAGTTCCACCACGGGGCCATGGGTGAAGCCTGCCAGCATCACGTGTTCCAGCTCCGCGAGCTGGGCCGCGACGGCCGCGCCTATGCGCGGCTCGGCATGCCCGAACAGGTTTACCCACCAGGAACTGATGGCGTCGAAATAGCGGCGGCCGTCGAAATCGTGCAGCCACAGCCCGCGCGCGCGCGCGACCGGTATGAGCGGCAGGGTTGCATGCACCTTCATCTGGGTGCACGGGTGCCACACTGCGGCAAGGCTGCGGGCGAGCAAATCGGTGTTTTTCATGGCAGCAGCAGGCGGACAGGAACCGGCAATGCTCCGACAGATGGCCTGCGCCTGTCAAACCCGGCCGGGCATGGTGCCGTATGCGGCACGCCGGCCAGGGCGCCGATGACGGCATGGCCGCTTGTAGGAAATGGACATATAACGTAACGTACCGACCCAAAATCGCAAAGCTGCAAATAACCAAGAAATGGTGCCCGGCATGAAAGCATCGCGAAAGCTTGGGGCGCGCGCAAGGCGCGCACGGCGTGGAATCAGGCTGGCAGCCTGCGTGCTCGGCGCTGCCGTCGCCGCGTGTTTCGCGCCGGGCGCGGCGGCCGCACCGACGGGGGCCCAGGTGGCCGCCGGTCAGGCGGCGCTTAGTCGCAACAACGGGCAACTTACCATCACCAATAGCCCGGGTGCCATCATCAA